>NZ_AFUJ01000054.1:0-77500 GCF_000221605.1 Veillonella sp. oral taxon 780 str. F0422
GGCTCTGCGTTNACAGAGTTCAACAATGGACGACCTGGGTAAGCTTTTAAACCAGCTTCCATCGCCACTGGATCCAATGTGTCGATGGATAAAGGAACCTCTACAAGCATCGTTAATTCTTCGATAGCTCGTTTCATCGTTTCCCCTGGATCAACGCCTGTGACACCCATGTTAACATCCAACACGTCTGCCCCAGCTTCTACTTGGGCTAAGGCATCTTTTTTCACCATCAAGAAGCTACCCTTGCGAATTTCTTCTGCTAACACTTTACGGCCTGTTGGATTAATGCGTTCCCCAATGATGATTGGTTTTTCTTGCAAACCTACTTTCACTACGCTAGTACGACTTGTGAAAGCCGTAAACGGTTCTACATGTGGTCGTTCTGCCGGTGTATGTGCTCGTGCCGCTTTGGCAATAGATTCAATGTGTTTTGGAGTACTACCACAACAAGCACCTAAATACGTTGCCCCTGCGTCGAGGAAACGAGGTGCATATTTGCCCATCTCTTCTGGCCCTAATGGGAAGATAGTTTCTTTCCCTACGAGTTGTGGCATACCTGCATTCGGCTGAATACTAATTGGCAAGTTCGTTACTGCTGCCATGCGTTCTACCAACGGCAATAATTGTTCAGGTCCTAAGGAACAGTTAATACCTACGATATCTGCTTCCATAGCATCCATCAAGATAGCTGCTGCTTCTGGTGGTGTGCCTGTGATGGTACGTCCATCTTCGCTGAAAGAGAACTGACAGATAATTTTCACATCCTCTTTTGTTTTTCCTAACTCGTCACGAGCATCTTTCGCGCCCAATAAGGCAGCACGCATTTCTTGGATATCGATGATCGTTTCAATAATCAGGTAATCTACCCCTGCATCGATAAGGGCTCTTGCTTGATCTCTGAAAGTCTCATAAATCTCATCAAATTGAGCCACTCCTAATGGCGCCATAAATCGACCACTAGGACCCATATCACCTGCGATTTTTGCATTCGGATTAATCTTATCACGAGCCGCTTGTGCTACTTTTACGGCAGCACGATTGATTTCATCCATACGATGACCCAATTGGTATTCATCCAGTTTTAACGCTGTTCCACCAAAGGTATTAGTCGTAATAATATCACTACCGTGACGTAAATATTCTGCATGGATATGCTCCACTACGTCCGGATGTTCTACGTTAAATAATTCTGGACAAGCCCCGTCACCAAGACCTGCCGCTTGCAGCATGGTACCCATGCCGCCATCTATAATATATACCATATGTCCCTCACTTATGTATCAGGCACATTGCTCGCCCAAGGCAATATACTTCGTATAACGATGACTATACTCTTCCCCAGTATCAGTACATCACGCTACTTATCTATACATCAATTTATATTTAAAAAAGTATAACTATCATAAGGATATCCCACATAGGATACCTTTTCAGTACTATCTATCACAAACGATACGTTTGTTTAAATGCACGAAGTTGTCCCCTTCTCTGGCAACTTACGAGATGCGCACTCTACTTGGCTACAAGATGTGCAACCTCGTTGTGTTTTTGGTCCTTCTTCATCTACTGTTTGACAGCCCACAATAGCCGTTACTGATTTACGTGGAAATAGCATGCTTGTGTCTGTCACCGTCAATCCAATTTCTTCTGTCTTAATAATCTTAGCAAATTCTTGCTGTACTGTGACAGGCCAGTTGCCATAGCCTGGGCTAAAGCGCCATGTCGTTTTAAAGCCTTGTTTTTTTGCCTCTCTGTCGATAAGTTCATTTACCTGATCTGCCACTTGTTCTACGGCGGTTGTAGCCGCTGCATCCACAAGAAGACCTAGTGTAGATTTGCCTTCTTTAAATAAAGCAGAACTGCGTTCTTCTACGGCTTCTCCTACGGTGACAGCGAGAACATATACTTTTTTAGCATTCCCTAAATGACGAATGATGCCTGTGGCATCCAGCACCATAGGCGGGTTACTAAGGATTGTATGTGTCTCCGCATCGTAATCATAGCATTGGTATACGCCACGAGGTTCTGCCACTAATTGTACTTCTAGGGCAGCTTCTTTCACATACTGCTCTGGAAATCCCTCCGCATGCTTTAATCCGGAGTATCGTTTTATTTCATCTTCATTGAGTTTTGGTAATCGTCCGTTATAGATTGCCATTGTCTCACCTCAATCTTGTATTGCAAATATAAAACATGTGCGAACACAACGTGACCGCACATGTAAAGAGTACTCATTAAGTATATCATAGATATAACTTATAAGCATTTTTCTATATTTTATTATGAGTTATAGTGCATAGCTATAAAGGTTTTATTTTAATCTCTTTTGGTTTTCGAGGGTATTTCTTAGCCGTAGGTTTTACCTTTTTGATATACACAATAGCTCGTTTATCCTCTAATGTCGGTAACGTCACTTCTTTGACCTCTACAATTTCACCACCCAAGATGGATACAGCACGTTTACTTTCCTCTAATTCTTCTTGCACGATAGAGCCTTTTAATGCCACCATGTAGCCCCCTACTTTTACATAGGGAAGTCCCCATCCCAATAAGATGGATAAACGAGCCACCGCACGGCTAGTGAGAAGATCGAAAGATTCCCGGTACTCTTGATGTGCCAAATCTTCTGCACGGCCATGTAAAGTTTGTAATCCTTGTAAGTCTAAGTCCTCAATAACACCATCTAAAAAGCGGAGTCGCTTTTGTAAGGAATCAAATAAAGTAATCTGCAAGGACGGATCATAGATGCCTAGGGGAACACCTGGAAAACCTGCACCAGTCCCTAAATCGATGACCGTTGCACCTTTTGTAAAATACTTAGGGTCATAACAAGATAGAGAGTCAACCACATGTTTTAAAGCAAATTCTTCTGGCTCAGTAATTCCCGTCAAATTCATATGCTCATTGGTGGTCACTACTTGTTCATAAAACCGTTGCAGTTGGTCAATTTGTGTATCTGTGAGGTCCAAACCATAAGTGTTGGTGTGGGCTTTCACATAGTCTGAAAATATCATATTAACCTCTTTCACGGTAGTACTGCTCAATTTGCACTAAGAGCACAGAAATGTCCGCAGGGGACACCCCAGAAATACGGCTCGCTTGACCAATGGAATGGGGGCGTACAGCGTTCAATTTTTGAATGGCTTCTAAAGATATACCTTTCATCGCTGTATAATCCCAATCTTGAGGAATAATTTTCGCCTCTAACTTACGCACTTTTTCCACTTGTTCTAGTTGCTTTTTAATATAGCCATCATAGGTAATGGTAATATCGATTTCTTCTTCTACCGGTGCTTCGTAGCGAGGCAATCCGAATGCCTCTGCCACTACTCCATAGGATAGTTCGTTACGTTTCACCAAATCGTACGCCTTAATGCCCGTTTTGATGCGAGGTGTACCAATACGATCTAAGATTTGTTGCGTTTCTTCGCTAGGATTTACAGGTGTATCCGCTAGTAATTGAATCGCCTCTTCGATCTTACCTTGTTTCTCTTTGAAAGCCCTATATCGTTCTTCCTTAACAAGTCCGATTTCATAGCCTTTTTCTGTTAAGCGCATATCTGCATTGTCTTGACGAAGTAACAAGCGATATTCACTGCGGCTCGTCATCATGCGGTACGGTTCTTTCGTTCCTTTCGTTACCAAATCGTCGATAAGCACACCGATGTAGCCTTCGGAACGAGATAAGATAAATGGCTCTTTTCCTTCTAACCATAAGGCTGCATTGATACCTGCCATCAAGCCTTGTGCTGCCGCTTCTTCATAGCCAGATGTACCGTTCGCTTGACCTGCAGAATACAAACCTTGGATATGCTTCACTTGTAAAGCAGGTGTCAATTGCAATGGATCTAAGCAATCGTATTCAATGGCGTAAGCAGGACGCATGATTTCTACATCTTCCAAACCAGGGATAGTGCGTAGGAACGCGTATTGTACATCGATTGGTAAACTTGTACTCATACCTTGGACGTACATTTCGTTGGTGTGATTGCCTTCTGGTTCCACGAATAATTGATGGCGTTGTTTATCTTCAAAGCGAACCACTTTATCTTCGATGGATGGGCAATATCTTGGGCCCGTCCCTTCAATGACACCCGTGTACATAGGGGCACGATGTAAATTGCCACGAATGATATCATGTGTATTTTGATTTGTAAAAGTCAACCAACATACTTGCTCATTGCGGTCGATCCAATCAGACATAAAGGAGAAGGCTCTATGGTGAGAGTCACCAGGTTGCATTTCCATATTCTCTGTGTGCAAGGTTCGTTTATCGACACGAGCTGGTGTACCTGTTTTGAATCGCATTAACTTAATGCCATGGTTCAATAACGATTGAGACAACAATTCCGCTGTTCGCTGTCCATTAGGACCACCTGTGTACGCCAATTCACCAGTAATAATCTTGCCTTTTAAGTACGTACCCGTACATAAGATGATAGCCTTGGCTTGGTATACTTCTCCTAATTCAGACACAATACCTTTCACAACACCCTCTTCAATGAGCAACTCATTGACCATGATTTGCTTCACATTGAGGTTCTCTGTATTTTCTAAAACTTCTTTCATACGGCGTTGGTAGGCAACTTTATCGGATTGGGCCCGCAAGGAATGTACCGCAGGTCCTTTTCCCGTATTGAGCATGCGCATTTGAATGGCTGTCGCATCTGCATTAATGCCCATTTCACCGCCCAATGCATCTAGCTCGCACACTAGATGACTTTTACCAGGTCCCCCAATGGCTGGGTTACACGGCATAAGAGCAATGTTATCTAAATTCAATGTAGCCATCAAGGTACGATGCCCCATGCGAGCTGTGGCTAAAGCAGCTTCACAACCAGCATGACCACCGCCAATGACGATCACATCATACGTATCTACTAAATACATGTATTCTCCTATTTTCCTAAACAGAATCGTTTAAATAATTCATCCACCATGGATTCACGTAAACTTTCACCAGTAATATCACCCAGTAGCTCCCAAGCAGCGCGGATGTCCGTGACGATTAAATCGATAGGCATACCGCTATCTATGGCAAGAATGGATTGGTCCAAGCTAACTTTCGCCTGTTCCATCAAGGTGATGTGGCGCACATTGCTGAGCATCGCCTCATGACTAGCCTGCACAGAACCTCCTTGCACCAAGGATGTAATGACCCTCGCCATCTCATCCATACCTTCCCCTTGGGCTGCGCTGATGGTGACAATCTCTGTGAAAGTCCCCAGTGCCGCAATCTCTTCTTTGCTAACACATTGCGCTTGGTCTGCTTTATTCAAGAAGATAATGCTTGGACGATTCGTAATGAGCTGTAGCAACTCTTGTTCTTCTGGCTCCAATGGTTTAGACCCATCAATGACAAGGACCACTACATCTGCTTTATCTAAGTATTGACGTGCTTTTTCAACGCCCATACTTTCTACAATATCTTCGGTCTCACGAATCCCAGCGGTATCAATTAAGCGCACGGGAATCCCTTGGATGGTCAGAAATTCTTCAATACTATCACGGGTCGTGCCTGGAATGTTCGTCACAATGGCACGGTCCTCACGAAGTAAAGCGTTCATCAAACTAGATTTGCCCGCATTAGGACGACCAATGATGGACACCATCACACCATCACGCAATAATTTACCACGCTGTGCCGTTGCCAATAAAGTATCCATCTTCTCTAGGATGGGAGCTAACCCCGTCCGCACCTCTTGAGCTGACACCTCTTCAATATCTTCCTCTGGGTAATCAATGGTTACCTCTAAGTGGGCAATCATAGCGATTAACTCATCTCGTAAGGCGCGAATATACTTGGATAAGGTACCGTCTAATTGATTCACTGCCACTTCCAAAGATTGCTCCGTCTTCGCATCAATAATGTCGATGATGGCCTCTGCTTGGGTTAAATCAATGCGACCATTCAAGAACGCTCGCTTTGTAAACTCCCCTTCTTCTGCCTGACGTACCCCCTCTGAAAGTAGGACTTTCAGTATTTCACGGACTGACACAAAACCGCCATGACATTGAATCTCTACTACATCCTCTGCCGTATAGGAATGAGGGCCTTTCATCAACACCACGATGACCTCATCCAAGGTTTTACCCGTCTTAGGATGAACAATATGTCCATAATGGATCGTTCGCGTCTGGCGCTCACCCAGTGGCACAGATTGTTTACTGTGAAAGATACGATTCACAACATCGCACGCCTCAGGACCACTGATGCGGATAATACCAATACCGCCAATCCCTGGAGCCGTCGCAATCGCTGCAATCGTGTCATCTAAAAACATAGTATCTCCTGTCTACATCAATGCCGTCGTTTTAAGATATATCTAGTACATATCCTTTATGGGGATACCATATAGACATAGTATCATTAACATATCATTATGACACTTTCATGATACTCCTAAAAAACATATCTGACATCGAGTAATACCATTTCACATAAAAAGAAAAGGCCTTGTGGCCTTATATAAATTATATCACGCAACCAAAGTAACATCAATGATAGATAGGAGAAAACTCCCTGAGGAACACCGTTACGAGTAGTAGCCTTTGTGGCGGATCTTACTGACAAAATTGAACAAACACAAGAAGAGCACGGCGTGCCCCCGAACAAACATTATAAAATACCGTTTGTGAGGGGTATACCGTGCTCTTCCCTTTGCCCTATTCAATTAAGAACGCCACAGGCTACATAGCGGAACAAGTGACGACTTAGTTTCTTTTCTTGAACATCCAATAGATGTAATAGATCACTAACCCATATGTAAGAATATCATATACTTGTAAGAATGGAACCATAGCAGATAATCGTTTAAAGCCATGTACGTGGATATTAGCACCAATTAAAGCTACCAAATTCAATCTATGAATCCATACAGCTACTTTACGAGGCATAGATGTAGCGATACCTTTAAACCAAGGAGTTAGGAATAAAATCCCTACTAGAAAAGCAATAAACATCCCTACAAGAGCTACGTAGCCGCCCCACCAGCCTAATGCTGTTTTAGCCTTACCAAAATATACATACCAATGAACACCTACCATAGCAGTAGCTACAACACCTACAATGCGATGCACTTTATACATTTCACCTACATTATAACGTGTAGTAAACCATTTTGGTTTTGTCGCAAGATACGTCAACACTACCCAAGATGAAAATGGAATCAAACCTAAATAAATCTGCCATTTAAATGGAGGTCTATTTTGTAAATAATATCCATACTCAACCATACCAATCAGTGCTAATGATAATAGAGCAATCCATACCAAAATATGATACTTGCTCTTAAATTGCTTTTGTCCTGAACTTTCCATCGTCACATAACACTCCTTATCCAATAATACCAAAAAAATTTATACCCTTAAAGTATAACAATATCAATTATCATTGTAAAGAATCTAAGAGTATGAATTTCTCATAATATACAGACCTTTTACGCATTCATATTAGATAAGACATATCATTTACATATTAGTACCCCTGAGGAGTGCCGTTAGGCGTAGTAGCCTTTGTGGCGGGTCTTACTGACAAAATTGAACAAACACAAGAAGAGCACGGCGTGCCCCGAACAAACATTATGAAATACCGTTTGAGAGGGGGGATGCCGTGCTCTTTCCTTTGCACTATTCAGTTACAAACGCCACAGACCACATAGTGGAACAAGTGACAACTCTAAGGAGCGCCCCTTTATCGTAGAAATCCTTGTGGCGTTCCCTTACTATCTAAATGACATAAACACAGAATCCCCTGAGGAACGCCATTACGAGTAGTAGCCTTTGTGGCGTTCCCTTACTACCTAAATCACACAAACGCAAAAGACCGCAACATGCTCCTGAACAAACCTAACCACTGTATCAGTTTGAGAAGGAGTATGTTGCGGTCTTTCCTTTCCCCTATTCAATTACGAACGCCACAAGGCTACATAGCGGAACAAGTGACAACTCTAAGGAGCGCCCCTTTATCGTAGAAATCCTTGTGGCGTTCCCTTACTATCTAAATGACATAAACACAGAATCCCCTGAGGAACGCCATTACGAGTAGTAGCCTTTGTGGCGTTCCCTTACTACCTAAATCACACAAACGCAAAAGACCGCAACATGCTCCTGAACAAACCTAACCACTGTATCAGTTTGAGAAGGAGTATGTTGCGGTCTTTCCTTTCCCCTATTCAATTACGAACGCCACAAGGCTACATAGCGGAACAAGTGACGACCTAGCGACGGTCTCTTTTTCTATACACGATAAATGGTCGTGCTAAGTAATTAAATGGTACGCTTAAGCAATGTACTAAACGGCTGAATGGGAATACGATAGCCACAATCATCCAGGATAGCATATGGAACTTAAAGATACCAGGAACATTTTCCATTAAGGATGGGTCTGGCATAGCCATCAATACGCTACGGAACCAAGGTCCAATAGATACACGATAGTCAAAGAATCCAGACGCATTCAATAAGGTACCAGCCATACCACTTACGATAGCTAGTGTAAAGAACAAGTACAACCATACATCCATTTTAGATGTGTTAGCACGTAATTCAGGTGTTGTGAAACGACGTTTCATAAGCATTAAGAATCCTACGATAAATAGGAAACCAGCCACAGCCCCCATATACAACGCACCTTGATGGTACATATGGTCATCAATACCAATCATAGCAGTCCAAGTTTTAGGAATCAATACCCCTACCACGTGGCCACCGATAACGCAAAGCAAACCAAAGTGGAACAATGGGTTAGCAATACGCAATTGTTTCTTTTCTAAAAATTGACTTGATTTTGTGGTCCAGTTTCTTTCAAAGTAAAAGAAACGAACAAGAGTCCCTACGACAAAGAAGGTGAAAGCGATATAAGGCAGTGCGCCCCATAGAAATAAACTCATAGTACACCGTCCTCCAATCCATTAGCAACAGATAAAATAACATCAAATAAGAATGCATACGGTAATTTCGCTTCAATGAAACGCTCCCGAATATATTCTAATTTTGGTTTACAGTATTCATAAATTTCTTTTGCTTTTTCTTCTTCGATAAGCGCACATAATTCAAGAATAGCTGGGACAAAGTCTGGCATTTCTTTTGGTAAGTCATAGCCATTTTCAAGGAAAAATGCTTTGTATTTAACAAGTTCTTCTGCTTGTTCCCCTGTACCTTGTAATTCATAAGTAGATAAATACATATTCGTATTTTGACTAAAGTCAAAGGTACGCACATATTGATCTTCAAACTCTTTACGAGGTGTTTCTTCCACATAGTCGAAAAATTCTACCAAGGCTTGACGGAGTTGAGGGTGCGCAACAGATGTTGCGTCCCCCTTCCATTCTTGTAATTCATCGTACCAAGTGGCATCGGGATAGCGAAGCAGAAATGACGCGATAAGCGCTATTTTCTGAGCATCATTCATTATTGACATCCCCCTGTAGGACAGGCAAAACCACGTTTATGTTGCATATCTGCACGACCTTCACGAGACGCTTTAATATCTGTAGGAATCACGAAACGATCATTGTATTTAGATAATGCTAATAATTTGTACATTTCGTACATTTGATCTTCTGTTAAATCGATTGGATGCTCAGGAGCCTCTCCACCTACATCGCGACGACGCATATATTCACGCATATCTAATACACGTTGTAATACGCGAGCTAGTGCATCTGCATTACCTGCTGTAAATAGATTCGCAAGATATTGTACAGGCACGCGCATTTCGTTTGCATCTGGTAAGTATACTTCAGATGTAATGCGTTGTACGATTGGACTCAATGGCGGCACATACCAAACCATTGGTAATGTACGATATTCTGGATGTAGTGGCAAGCCCACTTTCCATTCCTTGATCAATTTGTAAACTGGAGATTTTTGTGCTGCTTTAATCCAAGCTTCACCAATACCTTCTGCACGAGCCGCTTTTACTACTTCTGGATCATGAGGATCTAAGATTAAATCCACTGTATTTTCGTAAATATCTGTATCGTTTTTGGAAGCCGCTGCTGCTTCTACTTTATCCATATCATAGAAAACAACGCCTACATAACGCATTCTACCTACGCAAGTTTCCGCACAAATTTGTGGTAAACCATTTTCCAAACGTGGGTAACAAAATACACATTTTTCAGCTTTATTTGTTTCCCAGTTGTAGAAGATTTTTTTGTATGGACAAGATGGTACGCAATGGCGCCAGCCACGACATACGTCTTGAGAAACAAGAACTACACCGTCTTCATCACGTTTGTAAATCGCACCAGATGGGCACGCTGCCACACATGCTGGATTCAAACAGTGATTACATAGACGAGGTAAGTAGCGCATGAATACTTTTTCATAGTCAAACACAATATCTTCGCCCATTTTAGCTAAGTTAACATCAGAGCGAGCGTGTTCACCACCAGCCAAATCGTCATCCCAGTTAGGACCCCATTTGATTTCCATTTTTTCTTTTGTTACCAACGAACGTGGACGTGCTACTGGTTGGTTATTTTTACGACCAGAATGGATCAATGTTTCATAGTCATATGTCCATGGTTCAAAGTAGTCTTTCAACTCAGGTTGTTCTGGATGATAGAACAATTTCATCAGACGATTTGTTTTAGAACCTGTAGCCAATGCTAATTTTCCATCGTTACCAACAGTCCAGCCGCCTTTCCATTTTTCTTGGTCTTCCCAATGACGAGGGTAGCCAACACCTGGGCGGGTTTCCACATTATTAAAGTACATATATTCCGCACCTTCGCGGTTTGTCCATGTATTTTTACAAGTGATAGAACATGTGTGACAGCCTAGACACTTGTCTAAATTTAGGACCATAGATACTTGAGCCTTAATCTTCAAGCCAATCTACCTCCTTCATTTTACGAGCCACAATAGTCATATCCCGTTGGTTGCCAGTTGGGCCATAATAATTGAATCCATAACTTAATTGACCATAACCACCAATCATATGTGTCGGTTTCAAATGAATGTGAGTTGGTGCATTGTGTGTACCACCGCGTTGTTTTTTAATTTGTGCAGCAGGTACGTTGATGTGACGGTCTTGGGCATGGTGCATGTAGGAAATACCACGAGGAATACGTGGGGATACTACAGCACGGGCTGCAACAATACCGTTTTTATTGAAAGCTTCTACCCAATCATTGTCTTGGACATTGATTTCTTTCGCATCATCTTCGTTCAACCAAATTGTTTGTCCACCGCGGAACAATGTTAACAATTGTTGGCTATCGAAGTACATACTATGTGTAGACCATTTATGATGTGGTGTTAAGTATTTCAATGTGATTTGAGGAACCCCCTCTTGTGCATAATCACCTTTCACTGGTGCGTAGGACAAGACTGGTTTGTAAAGCGCCATAGCCTCACCATAGTCACGCATCATTTCATGGTCACAATAGAAGGATTGACGACCCGTAACCGTACGGAATGGAACTTTATCCTCAGTAGATGTTGTAAATGGAGAATAACGACGGTCTTTATTATTTTTACCTGTACTTGTCACAGATGGAATGATAAAGCGTGGTTGACGTACCATATCGTCGAAGGTAATGCGTTCTTCTTCACGACCTTTTGCATTCTTTTGAAGATCTGTTAAGCCTGTTTTTTCTTCCATAGCCTGCCAAGAACGAACTGCTAATTTACCATTCGTACAAGAGGACAAGGTTAACACAACATTACAAGCTTCACGTGCTTCGTAGATGCTAGGACGACCATGAGATACGAAACCTGGTTGGTCGATTGTTCCATTTTGTTCATATAAGGATTGATATTCATCTGTTACATCCCATGCTAAACCATGAGCGCCTACTTTATTTTCAATATTAGGACCTAAGCCAATGAATTTTTCAAAGATTTTACTGTAATCACGTTTTACGTGTACAAGATTTGGCATAGTTTTACCTGGAATTGGTTCACATTCGCCTTTGCTCCAGTCTAATACTTTACCCAATGGTTGAGCCACTTCGCCTGGGCTGTCATGACCCAATGGTTGTGCTACGATATCTTCGTATTCAGTGAAACCAGACTCTTTCGCTACGCGAGATACAGTTTCTGCCAAAGTACGGAATGTATCCCAGTCAGATTTAGTGTCCCATGCGCAATCAACAGCCGCTTGGAATACGTGCACGTATGGATGCATATCTGTGGAAGATAAGTCTTGTTTTTCGTACCATGTTGCTGCAGGGAATACGATATCGGAATATAACGCCGTAGAAGCCATACGGAAATCGATGTCGATCAACAAGTCTAATTTACCTGTTTCAGGAGCTTCACGCCAGTTGATTTCTTCTGGACGTACTGGTGCATCTTCATCTTCTAATACGCCATTTTTTGTACCTAATAAATATTTTAAGAAGTACTCATGACCTTTAGAGGAGGAACCAATCAAGTTGGAACGCCATACGAACAAGTTGCGTGGATGATTTTCTTTCGCAGAAGGATCTTCTACGCAGAATTTCAACTCTTTATTTTTCAATGCTTGTACGATGTATTGGTTAATTTCAGCTTCAGTACCTGCACCTGTCGCACGAGCATCATTGATTAAATCTTGATAGTTACGGTTGAAAGTAGGGTAGGACGGCAACCAACCTAAACGAGCAGCCAATACATTATAGTCACCAGGGTGTCTGTAACGAGGTGTGGCTAATTTAGATACACGATCTGCTAGGTCAATGCAGTCAGAACGATATTGTTCTGTAGCAAAGTAGAACCAAGATGTACCATTTTGTAAACGAGGTGCTTTACTCCAGTCATTTGCTGTCATAATGCCAGCCCAACCTTCAACAGGACGTAATTTTTCTTGTCCTACATAGTGAGCCCAGCCACCGCCGTTAACGCCTTCTGTACCACAGAACATGATCAAGTTAAGGATCGTACGGTAAATTATGTCAGCATGATACCAGTGGTTGATACCAGCACCCATGATGATCATGGAGCGACCTTTTGTTTGTTCTGCGTTATCTGCAAATTCACGAGCTGTACGAATCACTACGTCTGCTTTCACACCAGTGATTTTTTCTTGCCATGCTGGAGTGTAAGGAGTATCTTCTTCATAGCTAGTAGCCACTTCACCGCCTAAGCCACGATCAATACCATAGTTAGCAAGAATCAAGTCGTAAACTGTTGTTACTTGTACAGGACCTTCTTTAGTTTGTACTGTCATAACAGGGATAGCACGTTCAATAATACCTTCATGAGCTTCGTCACCGAAGTATGGTAATTTAACTAATGCTACGGAATCACGTTGGTCGATGACAGATAAACGAGGAGAGATTTTTTCTCCTGTTGCACGGTTTTCAAGACGTAAATTCCATTTTTTAGGATTTGTATGACGATCACCTAATGTACCATTTGGTGCCACTACTGTATTCGTAATTTCATCGATAACAACAGTGTGGAAATCAGCGCCATCTTCTGTGCTACCTAAATCTTGATTGTTCAAGAAACGGCCCGCTTGTAAAGCACCATTGATTTCTTCTACACGTACTAAAAATGGTAAGTCAGTAAATTCTTTCGCATATTCTTTGAAATATGGAGTTCCTTTATCTACATAGTATTCTTTCAGAATGACATGACCCATTGCCATTGCCATCGCTGCATCTGTACCTGCTTTTACATTCAACCAAGTATCGGAGAAAGTAGTGGATTCTGCATAGTCAGGAGATACAGAGACTACTTTTGTACCTTTATAACGTACTTCTGCCAAGAAGTGAGCATCCGGTGTACGAGTCAATGGTACATTGGAACCCCATGTAATGATGTAACCTGCATTGTACCAGTCACCAGATTCTGGTGTATCAGTTTGTTCACCCCAAACTTGTGGGCTTGATGGCGGCAAATCAGCATACCAGTCATAGAAGGAAAGTGGAGTACCACCCATAAGGTTCAAGAAACGCGCACCACCTGCATAGGACAACATGGACATAGCTGGAATTACAGAGAATCCTGCGTTGCGGTCTGGACCATATGTTTTTGCTGTATATAATAAGGAAGCTGCTACGATTTCTGTAGATTCATCCCAAGTAGAACGTACAAAGCCACCCATACCACGAGCAGATTTATAACGTTTTGCTTTTTCAGGATCTTCTACAATAGATTTCCATGCTTCGATAGGATTTTTAGCAGTTTTCTTCGCTTCTCTCCAAAGCTCGATCAATTCACCACGTACATATGGATATTTTACGCGTAATGGGCTGTATAAATACCAAGAGAAAGTAGATCCTCGAGGGCATCCACGTGGTTCGTAATCTGGCATATCATCTGGTGTTTTAGGATAATCAGTTGCTTGATTTTCCCACGCAACAACACCATTTTTTACGTAAATATTCCAGCTACAAGAACCAGTACAGTTTACGCCATGTGTGGTGCGGACTACTTTATCGTAGGACCAACGGTCACGATAAAAATTTTCCCATTCACGACCACCTTCTTCTGTGATTTGATGGCCTGTTGGAGATACGTCCTTCTTGCGAAGAAACTTAAATTTTTGAGATAAAAGACTCATCTCATGTCCTCCTTAAAAATACAAAAAAACCCTTGCCTTCGTAGTGCTCACAGCAAGGGGGGATAACCTTAATCATTCAATATTGCTAATATTAGGATCGATAGTTTCTATATCTAAATCTAGCAAATCGATTAATGCATCAAAGTCACAGATTACCAGATGGTGTTTATCATAGGCTACATAGCCTAACTTTCGTAACTCACTTAGCATGCGGTTTAAACCTTCCCGTGATGTGGCAGTAAATTCAGCTAACTCTTGGTTGCTTAATGCAATGTCGATATAAATACCGTCATCCCGCTTAATACCATAACTATTAGCTAAACGCAATAATGTAGAATAAAATGCACCTTTCTTACCGTATAATAATAAGTCTCTATACTTAGCTTGTTGTCGACGCATATGAAGCGTATAAATCTTCATCATCGCAATGGCTAAGGAATGATCCTTAGCAATGGCAGGTTCTAATACATCGTAACGTATACAATAGACTGAGCAATCTTCTCTTGCAATGGCATTAAATACATACGATCTCGTATTCGTCTCATACAAAGGAATTTCCCCAAGCACATTATTCTTACCTACTAATCGTAATGCAAAAATATGTCCTGTGGATTCAAATTTCTTAATACTGAGGCGCCCTCTCTGAACGATATAAAAATGTTCTGCCTTATCGCCTTCGTGAAATAAAAATTCTCCTTTTTTCAGATGAATTACTTCACCTGGCAATGCTAGCAATTGATTGATTAACTCCTGTTCCATACTGTCACCATACATCTTTCAGTAACATCCCATACTTATGAAGTTGATATAAACTTAGCTATATCAATTTCTCAATTACATTTTAAATTTTGCGTATGTTACTATTATAACTTATTAATAATTATATAAGTTGTGCTTTTTATCACATTCACATTATATTATATCTTATATAATAAGTGTGTGATTTTAGGCACATATTATAATGAAAGTATGGCATAAGTCAATATTTTTTTATACTAATTTGTGTCTTCGATTTACTGTGATACAAAAAGTATCACAAGTTGTACGTTGAAAGGATTAAAGGAGTGTTCTCATGTCAGAGATGAAAATGCCTCAAGTGGGTGCGAGCCGCAAAGAAATTATTGCGAACTGGCAACCAGAAAATCCCGAATTTTGGGAAAAGTTTGGCAAAAAAATTGCTAAACAAAACTTGGTAGTTTCTACCATTGCATTAACGTTATCATTTTGCGTATGGTATTTATGGTCAACCATCGCAGCACAATTAAATGGAGCTGGATTCCATTTCACAACAGAACAGTTATTTACACTGGCTGCCTTCCCAGGTTTAGTAGGTGCTACATTCCGTTTTATTTATACTTACATGCCAGCTTTAATAGGTGGTAGAAACTGGACTTTTATTTCTACAATTATTTTATTAGTACCTGTAGTATGGTTAGGCTATGCTGTACAAGATACAACAACATCTTATGAAACATTCATGATCTTAACAGCTTTGATCGGTTTAGCCGGCGGTAACTTCTCCTCCTCCATGGCTTACATCGGTAACTTCTTCCCTAAATCTGAAAAAGGTACCGCTCTTGGCATTAATGGTGGTATTGGTAACCTTGGGATCTCCGTTATCTATTTCTTAGCTCCATTCGCTATGGGTTCTGCTACATTAGGTAATATCTTCGGTGTCACACCAGCTATCGTTAAAGGCAATGCAGTATACTTAGCCAACGCGGCGTTTATGTGGATTGTGCCTTTAGTAATTATCTTAGCGTGCATGACTCGTTACATGGATAACTTGCCACTAGCAAAACCTAATCCTAAAGCGCTGGCTCAAATTTTTAGCAACAAACACACATGGGCTATGACATTGTTATATACATGTTCCTTCGGTGCCTTCTCTGGATATGCAGCAGCACTTGGTCTACTTGTTAAAACAGAGTTCCCTGAAATTCCATTTGCTCACATCGCATTCGTGGGACCTTTAGTATCTGCCAGCCTTCGTCCAGTAGGTGGTTGGTTAGCTGACAAAATCAATAGCGGTACAAAAATTACTTTCATCGGTTTGATTGGTTTATGTATCACTACTGTATTAATCGCTGTAGGCGTGGATATGCATCACTTCGACTTTTTCTTTGGAATGACTGTATTAATGTTCGTATCCTGCGGTTTCGTAACAGGATCTACATTCCGTATGATTCCTCACATCTTCACAGATGGATTACAATCTTCCTTAATTGCTGGTTTCGTAGCAGCTGTAGCGGCGTACGGTGCCTTCATTACACCAAAAATCTTTGGCTATGTATACACAACATTTGGAAGTATCCACCCAGCATTTGCAGTATTACTTGCGTTCAACATCGTAACAGTATTTGTATGTTACTGGTTCTATGTTCGTAAAGCAGCTAACATGAATGTATAATTGAATCTTATAAAAAAAGCACGGTTCAGGCCGTGCTTTTTTGTATGCTTAACGATTCTGTCGTACAATATCAGTTGTATTGAAAATTACTAGAATTTGCCATTGATTCGCCTATTCTAATATTAAATCGCCTAAAAACATGGTATAATTAGGCGAATATAGAAAGGAGTAGGCGAATGAAAATCTTTAATTATTCACTCTATGAAAATACTCTATGGGATAGTGAAATTATTAATTTATTAGTACAGATCCATGAACACAAAGGAAAACAGGAACTATTTATACAACAAAAGCCTGCCGTGCTAAATACACTAGTAGAAATTGCTAAGATTCAAAGTATTGAATGCAGTTCCAATCCTAAGTAAATCCACCATAGAAAATATGTTGAAACAATTAGTAGAAGAAAAGTACATTGAACGACACGGAAAAGGGAAAGCCACCTTTTATGTGAAGAAATAATATACCAATGAATTTAATTATACTAAACTAGTAATGCCTCGCCAACTAGTTTTACCATTGGATTATGGCATGTTGATGATAAAAGAAACAGCTCCTATGCGGTTACTCGATGCTGTATTGAAGGAATTAGACTATAAAGAGTTACAGCATTTGTATTCTTCTAAAGAAAATTTGTCAACTGATCTTGACAATATCAAATCCCATTGTTGTCATAAGGATTGGTTTGTTGTAAAATGAAGTTGAATAGCGAAGGATATGACGATGATTACTTTAACTGAGCACCCTAAAACGATATAAAATACGAATTTTTGAAAGGAGCAAACATCATGGTAAATGAAATCACAAACGATTTTGCAACGCGACGTTTTCGCGTGGCAAATGTGGCAAAGGCGGGCAATGTCGCAACGCGCACGCCAATCTACAGCACGGAGTCAACGAGCGGTGTCGTCTGGGTCATAAAGCCTGGGCAGACGATTCAGCCGCACGGTCACGCCAATGCAGATGATATATGGATTTGCATTGAGGGAGAGGGCGTCTTTTACCCTACCCCCGGAGAGGAGCACCCCATCGCGAAGGGCGATGTCATCGTCTCAGCGAAGGGCATGTGCCACGGGATGAAAAATACAGGCACGAAGGACTTTGTCTTTGTTGGCATCCTTGCCCCCGTCCCTGCGGATTATTTCCCCATCGAGCCGTAAAGAGTCTGTAGACAGTAGGAACTGATCTTGACAATATCAGTATCACCCTATGGGAAATTAATAACCGTGGATATAACTGAACCACTAAATAGCTATATAAAACCTAATAACTATATTATTTCTTTTTAATATATACACCATATAAAAAGGGGCTGTAACAAAACAGCCCCTTAAACTAAAAAAGCTATGAGTTGATTTTATATATTCAACTCATAGCTTTTTTCTATATTTCTAAGAAAAAGGACCCCGAAGGGCCCTCTTCATAGTTATAGATAATCTGTTACTATATGCCACAAATCATCTATTGTCATCTCTACAGATATGCATATACATCAATATAAAAGTTGATGATATATAGTAGAAGTCTATCGTTTGTAATAAATTACAATATGACGATATGGTTCTTGTCCTTCGCTATCTGTTTTGATATTTTTTTCGTTTTGCAAAGCTAAGTGAATGATTTTGCGTTCAAATGCATTCATTGGTTCTAACGCAATTTTTTGACGTGTACGTCGTACTTTAGCTCCTAATCGATGTGCCAATTGAACTAAAGTTTCTTCTCGACGGGAACGATAATTTTCCACGTCCACAACAATTTGGCAACGACGGCGAACTTCTTTATTAGCCACAAGGTTTGTTAAGTATTGGATAGCATCTAATGTTTGACCATGTTTACCAATTAAAATACCTAAGTCTTCCCCATGTACTTGGAATGTAATCTTATCTTTAGTAGTCAATTTTTCAATCTGTACAGATAAGCCCATCTTTCCAAACATACCTAATAAAAATTCTTTACCTGTATCGGCAATGAAATCTTGTTCTGCTTTTGTAATACCATCTTCAACTACCACAGGAATTTCAGTAGTTTCTGTTTCCACAGTGTCTACCATTGATTCTGTAACAGTTTCCACAACTGATACTACTTCTTCTGCAACAGCAATATTCTCTGCTGTTCCTTCTTCAAAGTATACGCGAACAAGAGCATCTTTTTTACCAAATCCTAAGAAACCTTTTGATGGTTCTTCTAACACTTTCACAGACGTAACAACACGACCTTGAGATTCAATTTGCGCTGTTGCTTGTGAAGTTGCCTCTTCAATCGTTTTTGCTGACACTTCAATGTAATCCATGCCTAGCCTCCTATTTGTTATTACGATAAATTAATGTTTGTTGTGCTAATTGGAATAGATTTGAAACTACCCAGTAAATTACCAATCCACTAGCAAAGTTTAAACTGATATAGCCAATGAATAGTGGCATAAAGATGTTCATAATCTTTGCTTGTTGATTATTACCACTAGCAGATGTTTGTTTACTCATAATATACGTAGACAACGCAGACAATACTGGTAATACATAGATTGGATCTGGATCACTCAAATTTGGTAACCATAAGAATTGTGCATATTGAGGATCATATGGATATCCTTGTAATGCATAGAAAATAGCAATCAAGAATGGCATTTGTACAAGAAGTGGTAAACAACCAGCTAATGGGTTGATACCTAATTCTTTATACATTTTCATAATTTCTTGCTGTGCTTTTTGTGGATTGTCCTTATATTTGTCTTGAATGGCTTTCATTTTAGGTTGTAATTCAGCCATGCCTTTCATAGACTGCACTTGTTTTTGTGTCAACGGTGCTAATATAAGTTTAATAACAATGGTAAGCAAAATAATCGCGATACCATAACTTGGGAAGCCCATCGATTTTGTTGCCAAAAACGAATATTCCACAAGGCTTCTCATAAAATCTACTAAATATTGAAAGATTTCCATGTCTACTCCTTTTTTGTTCTCTGTAGTATACACCTTTGTGTACCCATATACGTTATGGTATGGTCTATATTTCATCCATACAGGTACTCAGGTATTTCCAAAACTGTGCTACGGCAAAGGATCATATCCACCCTTATGAAAGGGATGGCATTTCAAAATCCGTTTTATGCCTAAATAGCTACCTTTTAAAGGTCCATACCGTCGCAATGCTTGCAACATGTACATCGAACAGGTGGGATAAAAACGACAAGTACTTGGCTTTAAAGGAGATAGAGCATATCGATAGAACTGAACTAATCCAATTAACAAGTAATTTACAAGTTTACTAATACCCATTAGTTTCTATCCTTTAATAATTTACATTTTTTGAATAGACGCATCATTTCACGTTCTGCTTGTTCATACGTAGCATTGGCTAAATAACCTCGACCTACAACTACAATATGATGACCTTCGCGCAATTCATGTTGATGCAGACGATACACTTCTTTCATCAAACGTCGTGCTCTGTTGCGCTGTACTGCGCCACCTACTTTTTTACCTGTGACGAAACCAATTTTACTTTTTTGCTTTGCCACTGGCATATGATAGACCACACAAAGACGTCCCACTTCATAGCGACCGTGCTTATACACTAATTGATATTCATTGTTTTTCCGTATTCTTCTATCTTTTGTTAAACTATTCATAGTTATCCTTTAATACCGTACATACAGAAAAACTTGGCTGTACGGCCAAGTTCTCTAGCTGTATATTTGATTATGCAGATAAGCGTTTTCTGCCTTTAGCGCGTCGACGTTTTAATACTAGACGGCCACCGATGGTTTTCATACGTTCACGGAAACCATGAGTACGTTTTCTCCAAAGTGTATTTGGTTGGTAAGTACGTTTCATTACAACAACACCTCCTCATGATAGGTTTATTTTTTCGTATACCATAACATAGTAATTATATGTATAAACCCTAATTCTGTCAATATAAACCTTGTTTTTAATAGCATATATATAAACGATATGTAATATTGTTGTAATAGATATCTATATACATCTATAAATATCTCATATCTTTTATGATACTCTTTATTTCCTTATGCTAAATTCTTTACTTTCATTATAACTTTTATAGTAATAAGTAAAGATTTTTGGGAAGAACTATAGAAAAGTAAAAATGAATCCCAGAGAATGCATAGTAAAGAAAAAAAGTTTTTGGTATAATAATGACATACACCAACGAAGGGTTATAAACAAGTATTTTTATTTTTCACATGTTATCCACTGACTTATTCACATTATTGTGGATAGAAACAATTCTACTTATTATCTTGTTTATGAACTCTTTTTCTTTGTCTAATTTTTAGTTATCCACATTATGATGATGTGGACAAATAATTCTTATACACATGCAGGAAGGTTTATTATGAGTGACTTAGATCTTTACTCCCTATGGGACCAAGTGATGCAAAAAACAAAAACGAAAATGCCCCAGCAAATGTGGGATTCCTTGGTTGTTAATTCATTGATGCCCTATTCTATGACATCTACTATTTTGACTTTATTTGTTATGGATCCTAGCAAGCTAAAATATATTCAAACCCCATTAGTCCATAACCAAATCGTAGAGGCAGCAAAAAGTTTACTCCCTACCTTGCAGACCATCGACTATTTAACAGATACGGCAACGGTAAATGCATCTCCTGCGGAACAGATGAGTACACCTCCTACAGAGATTCCCCCTATGCCGCCTATCGATATGCCTTCTATTGAAGACACAACAATAGAAAGCTCTCCATCTCCTATCATCCCTCCCCCTTGGGATGCAGAAGAGTATAATGAAGTATTACCAGAAGGAGTAAGCCGTCCTAGTTATGATTCTCCTGTCATCATTCAAAGAAATACTTCTCCTTCACAAGGCATTCAAAGACCAGTCCCTGCCGATTTATTTGCTTCTAAAACAACCGTTCCTGTACCACCTGTACAACGAAACATGAGTAGTTCTTCAAAATCACATCTAAATCGTGCTTTCACTTTTGATAATTATATCGAATCTAATTCTAACCGTATGGCTTTCAGTGCTGCGAAAGCAGTAGCTGAAAATCCAGGACTTCGTTACAATCCACTATATATTCACGGTCAATCTGGTCTTGGTAAAACCCATTTAATGCATGCTATTGGCAATGAAATTTTAGCCCTCAATCCATCTGCTAAAATTATGTCTATTACCAGTGAAGATTTTATGAATAGTTTTATTGAATCATTACGGACAAAAACACCGGATCAATTCCGTCGTAACTTCCGAGATATCGATGTACTCATCATTGACGATGTACAATTCTTAGAAGAAAAAAATAAGAAAACGACGCAAGAAGAGTTTTTTAATACCTTCAATCATTTATTGAGTCACAATAAAGCGGTTATCCTGTCTAGCGATAAACCACCAAAAGATTATAAAGAAATGGAAGAACGCTTAATCACACGATTCAACAGTGGTCTTACTGTAGAAATTGAAGCACCAAATCCTGAGATGATTGAAGCCATCATCCATGAGGAAATCGATCATCGTCGTAGTGAATACCCAACCTTATATGTTCCAAAAGAGGTTATCCACCTATTTGCACAGTATTTTAATAAGCGAAATATTCGTGAACTAAAAGGCGCCTTTGAAACATTAATTACACAAGCGGCTATTACAAATCGATTAGAAACAATTGATGTAGAATTTACAAATAAGGCAATTAAAGACTTTATCATCCATACAGAAAAATTGTATTATCCATTAAGTATATTCAAGAATTTATAGCAGATTACTTTAAAATCAAGCTAGAACATTTAGTAAGTCAAAAACGAAATAAGCAATATGCTCATCCACGCCAAATTGCTATGTATTTAGCTCGTGAATTAATTAATGAAAGTTACCCTCAAATTTCCTTTGCTTTTGGTAAAAAAGACCATACTACCGCATTACATGCATATGAAAAAATTTCTAGAGAAATAGAAAAAGACCAAGATTTACGACATACTATCGATCGCATTCGCAAAGAATTAGAAGAAGCAAAGTAATATTAAATTTGTGTATAAGTATGTGTTTAACTTGTTTACATTTTGTGATTATATTGTTAACAAACATACACTTACACACAAGGTATTTATAGACCTGTTACTATGTGGATATATAAAATTTTCTAATCCCAATGTTGTAAACATGTGTAAAACATTGAAATTTATAAGTTTTATGGACCTATCCACTTATACACGCGTCCTACTACTACGTCTACTACTTTAAATAAAAACTTTAACATAGTTATATTAGTCATAAGGAGTTAATAATGAAACTTCAATTTAACAAACATGAATTAGTGAAAGCCATGTCACTATTCCAACGTGTAGCAAGTAATAAAACAAGCTCTAATTTACCAGGATCTATTTACATTTCTACAAAAGATAACTACGTAGAATTACAAGCTAACGATTTTGAAATTGGAATGAGATCCCAAGTAGATGCTACTATTCTTGAACCTGGTACTATTGTAGTAGGTTCTAAATACTTTCAAGAAATTCTAAAAAAATTACCAGGTGAACAAGTAGAATTATATAAGCCAGACAATTCTAATCAATTACAGATTAAATCCGATCATTCTGAATTTAAACTTGTGACTATGCAAGTAGAAGATTTTTCCTTGGTGGAACAAATCCAAGATGATAATAGTATTATGATTGACGGAGAACAGCTAAAACAATTAATCGACTTAACTGTATATGCTACTTCTACGGATACAGATCGGCCTATCTTCTGTGGTACCTTAGTGGAAATTGAAGGCAATGAGCTTACTATGGTAGGCACTGATACACATCGTATGGCTGTTAAAAAAATAACCTTAGATGCAGCTCTTGAAAACCCAATGCGTATTGTCATTCCAAAACGCACTGTAGAAGAAGTATCCAGAGTATTACCATCGGATCAACCTGTTATGGTTAAATTAATTTGGAATAGAAATCAAGTAGCTATTGTATTTGATACTGTATATATTATTTCAAGATTAATTGAAGGTACATATCCTGATTATAAACGTGTTATTCCTGCTAAATTCGATGCTAGTGCTATTTTAAATCGTCGTGAATTTGCTAGTTCCTTAGATCGTGTCTATTTTATGGCGAAAGATATGAGTTATTCTGCCATTCGCTATGACTGGGAAGAGAATCAAGTTACATTAAGTTCTCAAAGTGCTGATATTGGTATGGTAAAAGATATTGTTTTATGTACCTTTGAAGGAAATCCTTTCACTATTAATTTTAATGGTAAATATATAGATGAATTATTGAAACATAGCACAGGTGAAAGAATTCATATGTACTTACAAGAACAAGGGGCTATGGTAATTCGTCAAGATAATAATGACCATTACACCTATGTGGTAACACCAGTTCATACACATAATTAAGAGAAAAGAGGAAATTATGAATCAAGAAACTGTATCCATTCATACAGAGTATATTCAATTAGATCAACTGTTAAAATATGCCAATGTATTATCAACAGGTGGTCAAGTTAAAGTGTTATTAGAAGAAAATAAAATCACTTTAAATGATGTAGTAGTTACAGAAAACGTAAAAAATCTATCCTAATGATGTAGTAACCATTGCTAATGAAATAAGAATTACTGTGGTGAAGGAGGCTTAATTGTGTATGTGACTGAATTGGAACTCATACATGTTCGCAATCATCGTCATAAAACTATTACTTTCACACCAGAAATCATTGTCATCCATGGTCCTAATGGAAAAGGGAAAACAAATATCCTAGAATCTGCTTATATTGCCACGATGGGACATAGTCATCGTACATCGGATATGAAAGATGTCATTTCTTGGAATGAGGATGAGGCTAGTATTATCGTTCACTTTATGAAAGCTGATACGCCTCATACGTTGCAGATTAAATGGGGGCGTCAAGGAAAAAAAGTCATTCGTTTGCATGATAATCCTCTATCGCAAAAAGAATTAGTAGGTACTTTGAATACAGTCATTTTTTCTCCAGAAGATTTAGATTTAATTAAGGGAACTCCTTCCTTACGTCGTCGTTTTTTAAATATGGAAATTAGTCAGACTAGTCCTCAATATTATCATCAGCTTACGATGTATCAGCGAGCTGTACAACAGAGAAATCGTATACTTAAAGAATATAGTCATACGAGTAAGGTACCAGTACAAGATTGGGATGAACAAATAGCTACATTAGGCTCACAAATTATTCAAAAACGATTGGAAAGTTTAAAAAAATTAAATCAATTAATGGATTTAATGAATCGGAAACTAACCAATGGTAAAGAAGATTTGCGATTGCAATATACTCAACCTTATAGTGAGAAACAACTATTAGTAACAAAAGATGCTTTATTACAGGCTTTACAAGAAAATTTATCAGAGGATCGGCGACGGTTACAAACATCAGTGGGACCTCATCGTGATGATATTATCTTTTATTCAGGTTCTATGGATTTAAAACGATTTGGATCACAAGGACAACAACGGACAGCAATTTTATCAGTTAAGTTAAGTGAATTAGAATATATTAAATCGGAAGTAGGAGAATATCCTATTTTACTATTAGATGATGTACTCAGTGAATTAGATCAGGAACGTCGATCTAATTTAATCAAATTCATTCATAAACGTGTACAGACAATTATTACTACTACTGATACAACAGATACAATGGACTTAGACAAGGTGCAGTATATAGACTTGACGGAGGAAATGATACATGGAGAGTAATCTAGAATCTTTTACAGGAGTAATGGATCTTCGTGATGCTATGTTACAAGAACTAGGCATTTATGAAATGTATCGACTTATGAAACTCTATCATGATTGGGAATCTGTCGTAGGACCTATGGTGAATGGACAAGCAAAATTAGTGCACATAAAGCCACCTGTTATCGTAGTTGAAATTGGTCATACTGTATGGATGCAAGAGATGACTATGCGCAAACCACAGTTATTAGAAGCATTGTGTGAGTATTATGGAGAATCTATTATTACAGATATCAAAGTACAGCTCCCACGACGTGCTTTACAAGATCAGCTTGTATCAGGGGATGCCTTAGATATGACACCTGTTTATGAGGAAATCATAGACTTTCAACAAATTGTATTGCCCTCTGAGATTGTGCAAAGTATAGAAGATTCTGTTCGTGTAATTCGCCATGAGGAACTTCGACAAAAAGTATTACAAACACGCATGGAGCAAGCGAAGAAAGAATTTGTACTACAGCAAGAGCATTTTCATCAATGTCCTACCTGTGGTCGTTGGCAATCGGAAGGTTCTGCGAAGGTATGCCCTCAGTGTGAATATAAAAAGTATAGACATATCATTCGTACGGTAAAAGGTTTATTGAAGGATTATCCTCATTATAAGTATGACCAAATGAAAGCAATTGCTCCTTGGTGCACCTATGAATGGTATGAAGTGGCAAAAGAAGAAAGTATTTATTATTATTTAACTCGCTTGTTCCAAGGATCTACGGATGCGAATGATATGTATTGGGCTACTATGTTAATTACATCGAAATCGCAAGAAGAATTGTCTTATGAACAAGTTGTAAATATTACAAATAAGTATCGTTGGAATGAAACAGATAAAATGCAAGTGAAATAAAGGCTTAGACTTTCACAGAGATAGTAAAGTATTGTATAATAGAATGTATTATATAGAATATGGTGACCAGTATGGGATGTCATTAAATAAATAGTAGGAGGATGTCAGATGGCAGAACAAACAAATTATGATGCCGGTAATATACAGGTCCTCGAAGGCTTAGAAGCCGTTCGTATGCGACCTGGTATGTATATTGGTAGCACATCTGCCCGTGGATTACATCACTTGGTGTATGAAGTTGTAGATAATAGTGTGGATGAGGCCCTAGCGGGGTATGCAACGCATATTGAAGTGACCATTTGTGAAGATAATAGTATTGAAGTTATTGACGATGGTCGTGGGATTCCGACAGGGATGCATGAAACAGGTATGCCTGCGGTAGAACTAGTATTATCCAAACTTCACGCAGGTGGTAAATTTGGCGGTGGTGGATACAAAGTGTCCGGTGGTCTTCATGGGGTAGGTATTTCCGTAGTAAATGCTTTAAGTGAGTGGACTATCGTCGATGTATACCAACATGGAAAAATTCAAGAAATTTCCTTTGAACGTGGTAACAAAACATCTGATTTGAAACAAATCGGTACGACGGATCGCACAGGTACGACAGTACGATTTAAACCAGATGCACAAATTTTTGAAACCACCATCTTTGAGTTTGATGTATTAAAAACTCGTTTACAAGAGTTGGCGTTCTTGAATAAAGGTTTACGTATTACTTTGTCTGATAAACGTGGAGAAGGTCGCAGTGAAAGTTTCCATTATGAAGGTGGCTTAGTACAATTCATTGAATATTTAAATGAAGCGAAAGAAGCTATTACACCAAGTGTTATTTCCATCGATAATACTCGTGACGATGTGGTAGTAGACGTGGCATTACAATATAACGATAGTTATAGCGAAACGATTTTGTCCTTCGTTAATAATATCAACACCATTGATGGTGGTACGCACTTGAGCGGTTTCCGTACAGCTTTAACACGTACCTTAAACGACTATGGTCGCAAGGCTGGCATTTTGAAAGAAAATGAAAGCAACTTGACTGGGGAAGATGTGCGTGAAGGCTTGACAGCTGTGGTAAGTGTAAAAGTATTGGAACCACAATTTGAAGGCCAAACAAAAGGTAAACTAGGCAATAGCGAAGTCAAAGGGATTACAGATACTATCGTGTCTGATGGATTGCGTGTCTTCTTAGAGGAGCATCCAGCAGAAGCGAAGAAAATTATCGAAAAAGCAACCAATGCGAGTCGTGCTCGTGAAGCAGCCCGTAAAGCTCGTGAATTGACACGCCGTAAAAATGCGTTAGAAGTGGGCTCCTTACCTGGTAAATTAGCAGATTGTTCTGAAAAAGATACAACTATGACAGAGATTTACCTTGTCGAAGGTGATTCTGCGGGTGGTACCGCAAAACAAGGTCGTGATCGCCGTTACCAAGCAATTTTACCATTGCGCGGTAAAATTCTAAATGTAGAAAAAGCTCGTCTCGATAAAATATTAGCCAATGCAGAAATTCGTTCTATGATTACTGCTTTTGGTACAGGTATCGGACAAGACTTTGATATTACGAAGAGCCGTTACAATAAAATCATCATTATGACAGATGCGGACGTGGACGGCGCACACATTCGTACTTTATTATTGACATTCTTCTATCGCTATATGCGACCATTGATTGAAGAAGGTCATGTATTTATTGCACAACCACCGTTGTACCAAATTAAAAAAGGTCAAAAACAATGGTATGCCTACAGTGACCAAGAACTTTCAGATAGATTGGATGAAATTGGCCGTGAAGGCATTACGATCCAACGATATAAAGGTCTTGGTGAAATGAATGCAGAACAATTATGGGATACAACTATGAACCCTGAACATAGAACCATCCTACAAGTCAGCATGGAAGACAGTATTGCAGCAGACAAGATATTTAGCGTTTTGATGGGGGATAAGGTAGAGCCTCGTCGAAAATTTATCGAAGATAATGCAGAATATGTACGAAATCTTGACTTATAAGGAGAAGTCTCATGGAAAATAACAAATTAAAAAGAAGTTTGAAATCCCGCCACATGAATATGATTGCCTTAGGCGGTGCTATTGGTACAGGTTTATTCGTAGCCGGTGGTGAAGTAGTGAGTACAGCAGGTCCTGGTGGCGCGTTAATTGCTTATAGCTTCATAGGTATCATGGTATATTTCTTGATGACTAGTTTAGGGGAAATGACTACGTATTTGCCAGTATCTGGTTCTTTTGGTACTCATGCCTCTCGCTATGTAGATAAAGCTTTGGGCTTTGCCTTAGGTTGGAACTTTTGGTTTAACTGGGCTATTACATTAGCAGCGGAATTGGTAGCCAGTGCATTCATCATGAAATACTGGTTCCCTGATGTGCCAGCTATTGTTTGGTCTGCTTTGTTCTTATTGATTCTGTTTGTGTTGAATTATTTATCAGCTCGTTCTTTTGGTGAAAGTGAATATCTATTCTCTAGCATCAAGGTTATTACTGTTATTGTATTCTTATTATTAGGATCTTTATTGATTCTTGGGGTTGGTACTGAATCTCCAGGATTCCATAACTGGACTATCGAAGAGGCTCCATTTGTAGGGGGATTCTCCTCTATCTTAGCTATCTTTATGATTGCTGGTTTCTCTTTCCAAGGGGTAGAATTAATTGGTACTGCTGCTGGTGAGTCTGAGGATCCAGAAAAAAATATTCCTAAAGCCATTAACTCTATTTTCTGGCGTATTTTATTGTTCTATATTGGTTCTTTCACAGTCATCGGTTTCTTAATCCCTTATAATGATCCAAATTTATTGAACAGTTCTGTGGAAAATGTGTCCATCAGTCCATTTACATTGGTATTTGACCGTTTTGGATTTGACTGGGCGGCACATTTCATCAATGCTATTTTGTTGATCGCTGTATTATCGGCTGGTAACTCTGGTTTATTCTCCTCTACACGTATGTTATATGCATTATCTAAATCAGGAGATGCACCAAAATTATTTAGCTCTATTAACCAACGTGGTGTGCCAATTCCGGCATTGTTAGCAACAGCAGCCTTTGGTTTGTTTGCTTTCTTAACATCCTTAATTGGGGAAGGTCAAGCCTATACTTGGTTGATTAATATCAGTGGTATGAGTGGATTCATCACATGGGTGGGGATTGCGATTGCACATTATCGTTTCCGACGTGCTTATGTGGCACAAGGTTATGATGTATCCAAATTGCCTTATAAAGCATCTTGGTTCCCATTTGGTCCATTGTTTGCTTTAGCATTGTGTTTGATCATTATTGCTGGTCAAAACTATACAGCCTTCATGGGTGAAAGTATTGACTGGTACGGAGTATCTGTTGCTTATATTGGTCTTCCAGTATTCTTCGCTGTATACTTATGGTATAAAGCAAAACATAAAACAAAAGTAGTTCCTCTAAAAGAAGTGGATTTATCTCGCGATTTTGAGGATTAATAGAAACAGCCTATGGGAAGAAGTTCCCATGGGCTGTTTTTCTGTTCATTAATTTTATAATTAAAATAGGATACTACAGGAAATAGGTTAAAAAATAATCTTTTATTAACCTATTATATATTATATAAATATATAAGTATTCTAGAATTTGATAGTATAGTAAAAGTGGCACTAAGTTATTTGTATCTATGTACATATTTTAAATATATATGTATTTAATAGTTTATATAAAATTTGATGATCTAGTAATACTAATGATACACGATGAAAGAAAGGATGGTATATATGGAACCTAAACCAACAAAAAATACAATAATATCTGCCTTTCGATATGGTTTTCTTAAAACAACACCGTTATTATTGGGATTTTTATTTTTAGGACTATCCTATGGCATTTATATGCATTCTATGGGATTTTCCTGGGGCTATACATTGGCATTGAGTGCTCTCATTTATGCAGGATCTATGGAATTTGTAACAGTAGCTATGTTACTATCTCCTTTCGATCCAGTAGGTGCTTTTTTAATTACACTCATGGTCAATGGGCGTCATATATTTTATGGAATTTCTATGTTAACTATATATAGACATATGGGATGGCTAACACCATATCTCATATTTGGAATGACGGATGAAAGTTTTTCCATTAACTATACATCACAAATTCCTGCTGAAATTTCCAAGAAATGGTGTTATTTTTTTGTAACTCTATTGAATCAGTTATATTGGGTTGTGGGTTCTGTCATAGGTAATCTTTTTGTATCTGTATTATCTTTTAATGCGAAAGGATTAGAATTTGTACTAACTGCACTCTTTATTGTATTGGCTTTGGAGCAATATAAAATGCAACGAAATTTGATTAGCTCTGGCATAGGATTAGTGATTCCTGGCGTTGCCTTGATTGTATTTGGCAGTGAACACTTTATGATTCCTGCTATGATTGGAATCGTAGTCATATTAAGTTTGTTACGTAGAACAATGGAGGGAGAACAATGACTTTCACGGAACAAATCATAACCATTGCCATTGTTGTGCTAGGCACTATGGCAACACGGTTTTTACCATTTGTCATATTTAATTCGAAAACGAAAACACCTGCTTATGTGCAGTATTTAGGGAAAGTATTGCCGTCGGCAACGATGAGTTTGTTAGTAGTATTTTCTTTACGGCATGTGGATGTATCTGGCGTATATCATGGTATGCCGGACATAATCGCAGTAGCTGTGACAGTATTACTACACCAATGGAAAGGAAATATGTTCCTATCCATTGGGGGTGGAACAATTCTGTATATGGTACTGATTCAACAAGTATTTATATAGTGTTATATGGAAGTATTCTAAATATGATATAATACGAATAATAAGGTTTAAATCATATCAATATGAGAATAAAGGAGACACCTATGATTATTACAACAACGATGCAAATTGAAGGACAACCAATTAAAGAATATAAAGGAATCGTCTTTGGAGAAGTTGTAGAAGGTCGTAACTTTGTGAAAGACTTTTTCTCTTCTATTCGAGATGTTGTAGGGGGTCGTAATAATAGTTATGAATCATCTTTATCTAGCGCTCGTGAGGCATCTTTAAAAGAAATGAGTAAACGTGCGAAAGATATGGGAGCTAATGCGATCGTAGGTGTATCTGTGAGTTATGAAACATTAGGTGAAACGAATGGTATGCTCATGGTAACATGCACAGGAACAGCGGTTGTTATTTAGTATGTATTAGAGTTACTTTTACAAATAGCAAACAAGTATTATATAAGAATGCAGAAGTATTTCAATATATTTTTAAGTATTGAAATATAATTTAGTAAAAATAGACAGTAAGTATTGTACTAGAATACATAACTATTTAAAGTTAGTAGATGATTAGTTAGATACATATAGTATAGTTTTATAGATAGGAATCGATAAGGAGAGATAGAATCAGTGGGCAGTGACATAGGTATAGAAATTTTAATTGTAGTCATACTCATCATTTTAAATGGTTTATTTTCCATGACGGAGTTAGCCATTATTAATGCTCGTAAAGGATTATTAGAAGAAAAGTCAGAAGCCGGTAATCGTGGAGCTCGCATGGCCATCGAGCTAGCGGAAGATCCGAATGAAATGTTTTCCACTATACAAATTGGTATTACTTTAATTAGTATCGTCACTGGTTTGTATTCAGGGGCTACTTTTTCCGATCCTATGGCGACCTATATCAAAGAACATATCTTGTGGCTAGCTGATTATGCCGATACGATAAGCCCTATTTTCATCGTATCCTTAACAACCTATTTATCTTTGGTGATAGGGGAATTAGTACCAAAACGGTTGGCATACAATTCTCCAGAATCCATTGCCATCATGATGGCCATCCCTATGAAATACTTTGCCACCATCACAAAACCATTTGTGGCACTTCTCAGTATGTCTACAACGGTGCTACTGAAAGTATTAGGCGTTAAACACAAGGAAGAAGCACCGGTAACGGAATCGGAAATTAATAAAATGCTTGTACAAGGTGTGGAACTAGGCGCTTATGAAGAGGAAGAGCCAGTGTTAGTAGAAAATATTTTCCGCTTAGCTGACCTCGATGCCAGCGATATTATGACACCTCGTACGCAGTTGACGTGGATTGATATTAACGCTAGTGATGAGGACATCCTAGAAACCATTATGGAATGCAACGAACATCGTATTCCAGTAGGTGATGATTCCTTAGATGAGTTGAAAGGCTTAGTCTCTTCTGTAGATGTGTTGGCACAACAGATGAAAGAAAGTCATCGTCCGATGAAAGATATTCTAGCTTATTGCATGCGTAAACCAGTGCTCGTACCAGAATCCTTGTCCTTAATGAAAGTATTATCTACTTTCAGAGAAGAAGGTACTCATGAAGCCATTGTGCTAGACGAATATGGTGGTATGAGTGGGATGATTACATTCCACGATATTATGGAAGAAATCGTGGGATTGATGCCATCTGGGGAAGAGGAAAAGAAAGAAGAAGAAAATCGCATCGTCCAACGAGAAGATGGTACGTATCTTGTGGATGGTCTTATCAGCATTGAAGAACTGAAAGAATACTTTGAAGTGGATGAATTATTACCAGGTGAAGAAGAGGATCTGTATAAAACATTAGGGGGATTCGTGACCTACTTAATCGGTCGTATTCCTAAAGAAGCTAATCGCTGTCACTATGGGCCATTGCAATTTGAGGTCATGGATATGGATAACACGCGGGTGGATAAAGTAATGGTGACACGGAAAGTAGCGGTGGAGAGTAGTTCAGTATAAAGTAAAAAGTATCTATATTGCCACTACTTGGAAAGATACGATATAATAGAAACAGAATACATCAAAGTATGAGTATAGTATACATCATAACTTATGTTAGTCATGAAAGAGGGTACACCATGGAATGGGTATATTTAGCAATTCATTATGGAGATAATGAGCGAGGTCATATTGCGTATAACAAAGAAACAAAAGAATGCCAAGTGGTATTAGAGGATGTAACTTGGAAAGAGAAAGTAGAATCTTATTTGCAAGCAGAACAAACAGTAATGCATGCCACAGGATTAAACACATATGATGAGTTGACAGTGCAACCATTGGACTCCTACGATAACTTAAAATTAGCCTTAACTCGCATGTGGAACAAAAATGGCGTACAAGTTGATTGGGGCATTCCAGTAGAAGTAAATGGTCAATTACACTTTGCTGAATAAGTGAGAGCATATGGTGGATAGTCAGTACTTATAAGATACGATGCGGTGCATACTGAAAGTATCCTGGTAAGAGAAAATCTGATATATACCATGTATATGATAAAGCCTATAGAACAGGTTAGCTATGTTCTATAGGCTTATTGTGTATGTAGTAGATGATGAGATATAGCTTTGTATTATCGTATATGTAAGTAATAGTACATCTATGTCATGGGTAGATAGACAATACTAGTGGATATAGTGTAAAAATAGAACAAAAAAGATACTTTTATCGTACATATGGAACAGTTATCCACTAAACTGTGGATAACTAAGTGTATAACTATGAGTATAGGTTGTGAGTAGATTGTTAATACCTTGTGTATTTGATGTTAATAACTCTATAGTTATACACATCTTATACACAAAAAGTGAATAACCCTTGTAAAATAAGGCTTTATTGAATCTTAAAGGGTTAGAAAAAATGTTCTGTATTGTGGATATGCACATAGGATACAGATCGAATCTTATTTGGATTTCATATTGCTAGGTATAGTACAGTTAGACTATAATAGATGTATACTTGCGTTCATAGCTCAGTAGGATAGAGCGACAGTTTCCTAAACTGCAGGTCGGGGGTTCAATTCCCTCTGGGCGCACCATAGATAAAAACCGATGTCATAGAAAGATATATCTGTGACATCGGTTTTTTCGTGGATTTATAAGAAAGACTACCATGAATATATTATAGAGTTTCTTTGATTCGAGTATAGTGCTGATATAAAGAGTATATAAATAGTATTAAAGGAATCAATAAGCAGATAGCACCAATTGTTTCTGTCATAGAATTAGGCCACATTGGAATGATAAGACCACAAGCAATTAATACACTAGATATAGCAGGAATTCTCCAAATATGAGTAGGAGATAAGGTAGATTTTATAGATGTAGTTTTCATAGGGATATGATATCGTTTCATAATCGTTAGGATAATGCCTAATAACATACCAATGATGATAATAGTATCCCAGATGGCCCATAATATTTTTAATACCATGGAATTATGATTATGAATATGTAAGTTTATCATAGTTTTCATTCCGGTGAAATACCAAGGAATTTCTTTTGTTGCATATTGATCGAGGGTTGAATCACTATATAAATTGGCATATACAGGCTGACCTAAAAACATGGCAGGATCCTCATCATTTTGGCTACCTAAATAAAAGGCATAGTGATAATTATTAAATCTTGAAGGATAATCCATAGAAATAAGTTGACGATTAGGATAGGTTGATAGGATTCGTTGAATTGCTTCAGAAGGAGATAAAATTTCGGATGTATGATTAGCTAATTCTTGTGTTGCTATAGAGGCTACATTTTTTGTGTAATAATCATTAGCAATAAAAAACCTCCAATCCATACACCTGTTAGTGATAATATAATTCCCCAAACAGAAGCAATCATAGAAAATTCACGATGCAGAGCGCTGATTTGTAATCGATTTGATGTTTGTGTACTTCGTTTATAGGCGGAACTGAAAGGGCCGTATAAAAAGATACCACTAAGGATGGATAAGAAGCATATCATAGATAGAATAGTTACAAGATAAATACCAAATTTTCCTAAGGCTAATCGAGTATGTAATTCATGAATTGTGTGTAGTGCACTTCGTACCCATGGATGCGTAGGGGTGACACGATGAGATTCAACAAGTGTATTAGAACTTGGGTTATATAAGGTATAGTCTCCTCCCATACCCATTCGTGCAGGTGGGGCAGATGTGGCTGATGAATCAATAATTCTATAGCGTAATAGGTTAGATCTATTCATAGTTGGAGAAATATTCAAAATATCTTTGGATGGATATTGTTGTTTTACCAATGCAGCACCCGCATCTGCTGCATCAAATATAGAGGATGAGGATGGACTCATTGTCATAGTAGATGTACTATGAGAGGTTTGTCCTAAAGACCAAGCATTTAATTCGTTTCTAAATAATAATAATAAACCGGTAATGCAAAACATAAGAAAAAATATAATAGAAAAGATAGATATTCTCTTATGCCATTTGTAAAAAGTTGACATATAGTTACTCCTTTCGTATAAAAACATGATTATAATAACTCAAATATTTTAGAAATTCAATTATTTGTGACTATGAAAAAAAGTTTCAATGTATATAATTTATAGTTTTTACCTATTAATAGTGTAATAAAAATTATATTGGGCAAGAGAAGATTCTTATGATATTCTGTATACTCAGAATTGAAATATAAATTTTATTAGTAATATTTGTAGTTATGAAAGGATAGAATTATGAAATTAAAATCACTATTCACACCCCTATTAGTGGGTATATTGGCGTTAGGTATTGCGGGCTGTAGTACATCGACAACAACGCAAGAAATTAAAATTGGTGCTACGGCAGGTCCTCATGCACAAGTGGCTGAGGCGGTAGCGAAGGAAGCACAAAAGCAAGGCATCCAGTTGAAAGTAGTAGAATTTTCTGACTATATCACACCAGATAAAGCCTTGGCAGACGGAGATATCCAATTGAACGCATATCAACATGTGCCGTTCTTGGAAAACTTTAATAAGCAAAATAATTCTAAACTAGTGCCAATCGGCAAAACTATTTTAATGCCAATGGGTATCTATAGTAATTCTGTAAAATCTCCTATCGATGTGAAAGACGGAGACACGGTAGCAATTCCAAATGATCCAACGAATGGTGGCCGTGCCTTAGCCTTGTTACAACGAGCAGGCCTTATCAAATTGAAAGATGGCGTTGGTTTCAAAGCCACAGTAGCAGACATTGTGGAAAATCCTAAGAACCTAAAAATCCAAGAACTTGAGGCGGCACAATTACCTCGTAGTTTAGATGATGTTACATTAGCGACAATTCCGATGAACTACGTACAAAGCGCAGGTATCAACGTAGGTGAAAAAGGATTGTACTTAGAACCAAAAGATGAGCCATTAGCAGTGATGATCTTGGCTACACGTGAACAAGATAAAGACAACGCAACATACAAAAAAATTGCAGAGATTTATCAGTCTGAGGCCATTAAACAATTCATTGCAGAAACTTTCAAAGGAACCATTACATCTGCAAACTAATCACTATGAATATAGAGGTCTATCCATGAGGTGGACCTCTTTTTTGCATCGTTGCAAGCATAGTGAAACGATAGGCATATCGTTGCATAATATATAAAAATACATAGTTACACACAGTGCGCACATATGGTATACTATAGGATATATCTTTTAGTACTTTCACTAAGAAAAGGAGCACTTATAGTCATAGATATAGCAAGGGTGTAGCCATTGTTACAGTGAAGTATAGTTGCCTATGGTATACTATAGATATGATATCGGAATCAATAAGAACCTATACATAGAGTATATAAAGAAAAAGTGTGTCACCAGAGTGGTGCAAGGAGGTCTTTATGGAGTTAAGACATGAACTAGAATTTGATAAAGATTATACGATGGAAGAGGCCTTTGCAGAGGCAAAGCGTTGTTTGAACTGTGCGAAGCCATTGTGCCGTACAGGTTGTCCTATTGAAAATGAAATTCCTCGTTTCATCCAAGCTATTGCACATGGTAATTTTGGATTAGCCAACGATATTATTGCAGAGCGTAGCAGCTTGCCAGCGGTGTGCGGCCGTGTGTGTGCTCGTGAAAAACAATGTGAAGGGGCATGTATTTTAAATCGTGCGAACAAACCCATTAATATCGGTAAATTAGAGCGCTTTGCTGCAGATTTTGAAAGCAATAATAATCTTCGCAAGATAAAACCAAATCGTAAAGACCAAGGTAAAATCGCTATTATTGGTTCTGGCCCTGCTGGATTAACAGTGGCTGGAGATATGGCAAAATTAGGCTATGATGTGACAGTATTTGAACGCCAAGATGAGCCAGGTGGTATCCTATTGTTTGGGATTCCGGAGTTCCGTTTAGGCAAAGAAATTGTACGTCGTGAAGTGAAGCGTTTAGAAACATTAGGTGTTACTTTTGAATGTAATGTCACTATCGGTCCAGATCGTAACTTAGATGCTCTGTTTGAAGAAGGTTTTGATGCTATCTTTATTGCTACCGGTACTCATGTGCCAATGGAAATTTCTTTACCAGGTGATGACAAAGCAGGTATGTTACAGGCGATGGCATTATTGACATCTGTACAATTAGTACAAAATGGTAGAGCTGAAGAATCATTAATTCCTGTATATAAAGGTGATAAAGTTCTCATCATCGGTGCTGGTAATGTGGCGATGGATGCGGCTCGTACTTGTGTTCGTCTTGGTGCTGAAAGTGTAACAGTGACGTATCGCCGTGGAGAAGAACAAATGCCAGCAAACCCATCTGAATTTGAAGAAGCAAAAGAAGAAGGCGTTCATTTTGAATTCTTAGCCGCTCCAAAAGAAGTAACTGGTTCAGATATCGTGGAAGGGTTGACATTTACACGACAAGAATTACAAGAAGATGGATCTGTGAAAAGCACTGGCGAAGACTTTACGTTACCAGGGGATAAAATCATCGTGGCCATCGGTCACAAACCAAACACACGCTTAGTGGGTCCTGGTAATGGTATTGAAGTGAATGAGTCTGGCTATGTGGTGACACGAGATATGCCATATGGTATGACAAGCCGTCAAGGTGTATTCGCAGGCGGTGACGTAGTGCATAAACCAGCTACCGTAGTATTGGCTATGCGTGAAGCTAAAAAAGTAGTAGAAGGTATCGTAAACTACTGCGAGGCAAAACGCTTTTTAGGGGAATAGGGTTTTATTCTTTACTTAACTATGCTATAATAAAGACAAGCGAAAAAGAGTAATGGTGATTCCATAAAGCTCACCAAAAAAAACACCCAGGTGGCGAGACTTGGGTGTTTCTTATATACTAGAAAATATACTAGGAAAGTGATATAATGGATTTGGAATAAATTTGAGGATTTTCTAATTGCAAACAAAAGAAACCCCACGGTCTGCCAACCGTGGGGTTTTAATTTTTTGTAATTATGATATAATGTTGGCAAGCGAAAAAAGTGTGAAAATAGTTAACATTAGGTTCACAAAAAACACCCAGGTGGCGAGACCTGGGTGTTTTTATTTGTCTATATAGCTGACAAGGCTAGGCTAGTTACTTCTTATATACTCGATCTAACCATTTACAAATGTAATAAGCGAGAACATTTGCCGTAATCGAGATAAAAAGTGTAATAATTAATGTTAACACTAGGTTCACCCCCTTTCTGTTACCAGTATAGGGGAAGTAACACTTATAGTATAACAAATTGTGGAAAATAATACATCTGAAAGAGTAAAAAAATATAGATATCTACTTGCGCACAGTGGACAAAGGTGTTACAATAGTAGACAGTTATTTTATTTTTAAAGTATTACACTTATAGTTAAGATTCGTACGCATATCGTACAGAAAGGAGATTATCATGGCATTGTTAGCAATTCTCGTGCTCGTCCTGTTCATTTTAGTGAACGTCATTAGAACTAACAATTCCATAGAGGTCGCCTTTTCTTCGGTAGAGCTACCATCTTAGGTTTCTTTGTGTACAACATAAGGAATCTAGGTTGTTGTAGTCTATTTGATTAACGTGCATACATATATATGAAAAGGCGATTCCTCAGGGATCGCCCTTTTTTATGTCTAATATAGTATGTCAGAATACTAGATGTGGATTGGGAACCTGTTGGATATAAAATCATAGAACTATCCAATAGAAATCCCATTCAATTATTTCAGTGTTATGCACATAGTATATAGACAACAATATATAACTATAACAAGTGTTATAAATCATGTTTATATAAGTAGAAAGGATCATTATATGGTACGCAGTGATAGAGTAGCAAAAGGAGCAACAAGAGCTCCACATCGTTCATTATTAAAAGCATTAGGATTTATTAACGAGGAAATTGGAAAACCAATCATCGGGATTGCCAATTCTTTCAATGAAATCATTCCAGGTCATGTACATTTGAAAAATCTCGTTCAATCTGTAAAAGATGGTATTCGCGAGGCTGGTGGTATTCCTATGGAATTTAATACTATCGGTATTTGTGACGGATTGGCGATGAATCATATCGGTATGAAATATTCCTTGGTGACACGAAATATTATTGCTGACTCCATCGAGGCCTCTGCTATGGCCACACCATTCGATGCGATGGTATTCATTCCTAACTGTGATAAAGTCGTGCCAGGTATGTTGATTGCGGCGGCTCGTTTGAACTTACCATCTGTATTCGTCTCTGGTGGTGCGATGCTAGCAGGCGTGCACAATGGTAAAAAAATTGGTTTATCCGATGTATTTGAGGCAGTAGGTAAATTTGAAGCAGGCCTCATTTCCGAAGAAGAATTAGAACATATTGAAAACGTAGCATGCCCAACTTGCGGATCTTGCTCCGGTATGTATACAGCGAACACGATGAACTGTTTAACAGAAGCATTGGGTATGGCATTGCCGGGTAATGGTACGATCCCAGCGGTTTACTCCGAGCGTTTACGTCTAGCAAAACGTGCGGGTATGCAAGTGATGGAAGTGTTACAAGAAGGCTTACGTCCAAAAGATGTATTGACGAAAGAGGCCTTTGAAAATGCGGTAGCTGTAGATATGGCATTGGGGGGCTCTTCCAATACGGCGCTACATTTACCAGCTATCGCTCATGAAGCGGGTGTGTCCTTAACATTGGATGATTTCAACCGCATTGCAGGTGATACACCACAATTGGCTAAATTGTCTCCATCTGGTAAATATTTCATCGAAGATTTACATGCCGCAGGCGGTGTGTATGCGGTAATGCATCGTTTACAAGAACAAGGACATTTACATGAAAGTGCAAAATCTGTGAGCCTAGTGGATCAAGGTACGATTGCTAAAACTATGAAAGTCCTAGACGAAGATGTGATTCATCCTTGGAGTGACCCAGTGTACACCACAGGTGGTATTGCTGTATTGAAAGGTAACTTAGCTCCGGACGGTTCCGTGGTCAAAGAAGGTGCTGTAGATCCAGAAATGCTGGTTCACTCTGGTCCAGCAAAAGTTTTCAACAGTGAAGAAGAAGCAGTAGAAGCAATCATGGGTCATAAAATTGTGAAAGGCGATGTAGTCATCATTCGCTACGAAGGTCCAAAAGGTGGTCCAGGTATGCGTGAAATGTTGACACCAACAGCGACGATCACAGGTATGGGTCTTGGTAAAGACGTAGCCTTGATTACAGATGGTCGTTTCTCTGGTGCTACTCGTGGCGCATCCATTGGTCACGTATCTCCAGAAGCAGCATCTGGTGGCACTATTGCCATCGTAGAAGATGGAGATATCATCGAAATCGACATTCCAAATCGTTCCTTGAATGTGAAACTTTCAGAGGAAGAAATTGCACGAAGAAAAGCAAACTTAGCACCGTACAAATCAGATGTCACAGGATACTTGAAAAAATATGCTATGCATGTATCCTCTGCTGCACAAGGTGCCATCGAAATCCTAGACGAAGCATAAGAGGGAATGTAGTCAGGATACATATCTATGAGGGAAGTACAGGTCCGTAGATAGAATACATACTTAGGAAAGGACATTTATATGCATAAATTATACGATTTCATGGAGGCTAGGGAGCGATTGGCTACTATCGCCGTGAAAACAAAATTAATTCATAGCTCTGTGTACTCGCAAGAAACAGGCAATCATGTATATATTAAACCGGAAAATTTACAGCGCACAGGGTCTTTCAAATTACGGGGCGCATACAATAAAATTTCCAAATTAACAGAAGCAGAAAAAGCCTGTGGCGTTATCGCCGCCTCTGCAGGTAACCATGCGCAAGGTGTGGCGCTAGCAGCACAACGATTGGGCATTAAAGCAGTTATAGTTATGCCACGCCATACACCGCTCATTAAAGTAGAGGCGACGCGCCAATACGGAGCAGAAGTAGTGCTCGCTGGCGAAGTCTATGACGAAGCTTATGAAAAGGCTTGTGAACTACAAGAGAAGCACGGCTATGTGTTCGTCCATCCTTTCGATGATGAAGATGTCATTGAAGGGCAAGGGACCATTGCCTTAGAAATTTTAGAAGAATTACCAAATGCAGATATTATTTTAGTACCAGTTGGTGGTGGCGGATTGATCTCCGGCGTGGCAGCAGCAGCTAAGCTAAAAAATCCACAAGTAAAGATTATAGGCGTAGAACCAGAGGGCGCAGCCAGTGCAAGAGCTGCTGTAGAAGAGGGAAAACCAGTAGCACTTCCATCGGTGAGTACAATTGCAGATGGGGCAGCCGTAAAATTAATTGGTTCCAAGAATTTGGAATACATCCAAAATTATGTGGATGAAATCGTAACCGTATCGGACTATGAATTGATGGAAGCTTTCCTATTATTGGCGGAAAAACATAAAATCATCGGTGAAAATGCTGGCTTACTTTCAGTGGCAGGTTTGAAAAAATTACGGGTGCGAGGCAAAACTGTGGTTAGTATTTTGAGCGGTGGTAACATCGACGTATTGACCATTGCGTCCATGATTACTAAAGGCTTAGTCGTACGAGGTCGTATTTTTACATTTGCTGTGAATTTATCAGATAAACCAGGTCAATTAGTGGCAGTATCTGAAATCTTAGCAGAACAAAATGCGAATGTCATTAAACTAGAACATAATCAGTTTAAGAATCTAGATCGCTTCCATGAAGTGGAGTTGGTGGTGACTGTAGAAACGAATGGGGAAGATCATATAAAAAAAATTACGGCTGCCATGGCGGACCGTGGATATACGATTCACCGTATCAGTTCTAATGAATTTAGTGAACATGACTAATGGATGAGATGGATATAGAAAGAGGATAAACTATGAGTGAACAGAAGATGATTCGAGGAGCTCGCATACTCCTAGAAACATTGAAGCGCTTGGGAGTGACAGACATATTTGGTTATCCCGGCGGCGCCGTAATTCCTATATACAATGAAATTTATGATTTTGAGGGAATCAACCATTACTTAGCACGCCATGAACAAGGGGCGGCTCATGAGGCAGACGGCTATGCTCGTGCTTCTGGCAAATGTGGTGTGTGCTTAGCTACCTCTGGCCCAGGGGCGACGAACCTTGTGACAGGCATTATGACGGCGCATATGGATTCTATTCCTCTCTTGGCCATAACAGGTCAGGTGGCTAGCCACTTGCTAGGAAAAGATGCGTTCCAAGAATCCGATATCATTGGGATTACCATGCCAGTGACGAAAAATAATTACTTGGTACAGGATATCCGAGATATTGCGAGAACGGTGAAAGAAGCTTACTATTTGGCCACAACCGGTCGTCCAGGCCCTGTGCTAGTAGATATCACACGAGATGCGCAATTAGCAGAAATCTCTTATGAAGAATTTGAAGCAATCTTTAATGAACCGATTTCCCTAGAAGGCTATGATCCAAATTATATTGGACATAAAAAGCAAATCAAAAAGGCTATCGAAATTGTAAAAGCAGCGAAACGACCGTTGATTATCGCTGGCCATGGGGTGTTAATATCAGGCGCTACAGAAGAGTTATATAAATTAGCCACTACCTGTCAAATTCCAGTCACAAATACTTTACTAGGATTGGGGTCTTTCCCAGGAGAACATCAATTATCCTTAGGAATGCTAGGTATGCATGGCACCGTATATGCGAACTATGCTACCAATGAAGCGGATGTAATTTTGGCATTGGGTATACGATTTGATGATCGTATTGCAGGAGTGCCAAAAGAATTTTGCCCACAGGCAACAATTGTACATGTAGACATTGACCCAGCAGAAATTGAAAAAAATAAATTAATCGACGTACCTATCGTAGGGGACTTGAAACATGTGTTGAATGAAATGAATCATGAACTAATACCACAAACCCATGAAGATTGGTTGGAACGCATCCGTGAATGGCGTGAGGAATACCCAATTCGCGTTCGTCCTCATGAGGGAGAGTCTTTATTACCACAAAAAGTAATTCAAGAAATCGATAATATTGTGAAGGGCAATGCCATCGTGGTCACAGACGTAGGGCAACATCAAATGTGGGCATCTCAATTCATCACCTATTCGAAACCGAATACCATCATTACATCTGGTGGAGCTGGTACGATGGGCTTTGGTTTGCCAGCAGCTATCGGTGCGCAAGTAGCACAACCAGATACAAAAGTAGTGCTCATCACAGGGGATGGGGGCCTACAGATGAATAGCCAAGAATTGCTCCTATTAAAAGCTTACAATATCCCTGTGAAAGTGGTCATCATCAACAATGGTTTCTTGGGCATGGTTCGCCAATGGCAAGAACTCTTTAATAACCATCGCTATTCCTTCGTGGATTTATCCATTAGTCCAGACTTTGAAGTGTTGGCACAAGCGTATGGCGTGCGAGGGGTGACACTGTCCACCATCGAAGACTTGCGTAGTCAATTACGAGACCTTATCTTATCCGATGAGCCAGTGGTGATTAACTGCATTGTGGAAAAAGAAGAAAATGTGTTCCCAATGATTCCAGCAGGTTGCAGTGCCAAAGATATGATTGGATTGAAAGGAGGCCCTGACAATGAGTAAAGTACGACAACACCAAGTGCTAGTCATTACAAAAAATAAACCAGGTATCGGGGCTCGTATCCTGTCCCTCTTTAATCGTCGTGGGTACTCCGTTACACAAATGACATCTGGCATATCTATTCCTAATCATCATGCACGGATCACATTGACCGTAGAAACAGACGAAGTGCAATTAGACCAAATTCAAAAACAAATCTATAAATTGATTGACGTCATTAAGGTCAAAATTTTCTCTCCAGAACAAGTGGTGCGCCGTGAATTGATGCTTATTAAGGTGAAAGCAGATGTGTCTGTGCGACCGCAGATTATCCAATTAGCAGATGTGTATCGTGGTAATGTACTCGATGTAGGTCCTAACTCTATCATGATGGAAATTACAGGAGAAACGCAGAAACTAGATGCTTTCATAGAAATTATGAAAGAATATGGTATTCTGGAAATTGCAAAAACAGGTTGCACCGCTATGAGTCGTGGAGAAAAAATGTAATGGTTATACCAAAGCAAGGTGAGTTGTTACATTATGAAGGAGTTACCTTTGTCCGCAATGGGGAAGCGATTTTGCAAGGTGTGGACTGGCATGTGAACACAGGGGAAAACTGGGCATTACTCGGCCTTAATGGAGCAGGCAAGTCCACCTTGCTAGGCATGATTATGGCCTACACCTGTGCCACCCGCGGTGAGGTGCGTGTCCTAGGACATACCTTTGGACAATGCGTCTGGAAAGATGTGAAAGATCGTATTGGATTTGTCAGCTCTACCTTGGGGCAATTTGAACGTACTATGCGAGATGAAACGGTGCGACAAATTTTGCTATCTGGAGCGCATGGTACCATCGGTGTGTATCGAGAAGTGACAGAGGAAGAAGAACAATGCTGTGATATGGTCCTAGCAAGTATGGGATTACAACATTTACAACATCGCCACTTTGGGGTACTTTCCACAGGGGAGCAACGTCGTGTTTTAATCGGTCGTGCTTTGATGACGAGACCAGATTTGCTCATCTTAGACGAACCATGCAATGGGTTAGACGTACCGAGCCGAGAACAATTGCTCCGTCATCTCAATCAACGAGGGACTCAGGACAGTCCTTGTCCGTTTATCTATGTGACGCACCAAATCGAGGAAATCCTTCCCACAGTGACCCATGTGGCACTATTAAAAGAAGGTAAAATCTTTCAATCGGGGCCGAAATATGAGGTCATTACCGATGATATTTTATCGGCGCTCTATGGTTTGTCTGTGAAAGTGACTTGGGTCCAAGATCGACCTTGGCTACAAGTACTTTTATAAAATGTTTTTATAGAGTGTACAAAGATATTTTTAATTATACCAATTTATCATACTAAGTATGGTAAATCAGTAAGCCGAAAGGTTGAAAATCAGTTGAATTTCACTAGAAAATCTAGTAAATTATAAACATTAACACATGTATTACAAAGTAGGAGGTTATCACAATGGCAGGTAACATTTTAGGCACACAAGTATTTTATGATGCAGATTGCAATCTACAAGCATTAGTAGGTAAAAAAATTACAGTTCTTGGCTACGGTTCCCAAGGTCATGCGCATGCATTGAACTTGAAAGAAAGCGGCATGGACGTACAAATCGGTCTTCGTGAAGGTTCCAAATCCTGGAAAGAAGCGGAAGAAGCTGGTTTCGTAGTAAAAGAAACAGGGGATGCTGTAAAAGGTGCAGACGTTGTGATGATCTTGATTCCAGATGAATTGCAAGCAGAAACTTACGAAAAATCCATCGCTCCTAATCTTAAAAAAGGTGCGTACTTGGCATTTGCTCATGGTTTCAACATTCATTTCGGTAAAATTAAACCAGCTGCTGATGTAAACGTATTCATGGTAGCTCCTAAAGGACCTGGTCACTTAGTACGTCGTACATTCCAAGAAGGTTCTGGCGTTCCTTGCTTGTACGCTGTATATGCAGATCCAAGCGGAGACACTAAAGAAGTGGCCTTAGCATGGGCATCTGGTGTAGGCGGTGGCCGCTCCGGTATTTTGGAAACTGACTTCCGTCAAGAAACTGAAACGGACTTATTCGGTGAACAAGCAGTACTTTGCGGTGGTGTATGTGCATTGATGCAAACTGGTTTTGAAGTATTGGTAGAAGCTGGTTATAACCCAGTTAACGCATACTTTGAATGTGTTCATGAAATGAAATTAATCATCGACTTGATCTACGAAGGTGGTTTCGAAACAATGCGTAAATCCATCTCCAACACAGCTGAGTTCGGTGACTATATTACAGGACCAAAAGTAATCCCAGCATCTGCAAAAGAAGCAATGCGTGGTGTATTAAAAGATATCCAAGATGGCAAATTTGCTGATCAATTCCTTAGTGACTATGCAGCAGGTTACCCATACCTTAACGAACAACGTAAACAATCTGCAGCACATCAAGTAGAAGAAGTGGGCGGCGAATTACGTAAATTGATGCCTTGGATCAAAAAGTAAAAGTAAATAGCCTTCATATAAATCATGAAGTAGTATAAGGAAAGCACGCAACACACTCCTTCACAAACGGTATTTCATAATGTTTGCTCAGGAGCATGTTGCGTGCTTTTTGTGACGGAACTTGTGACGCTATGCAGTTTGTGGCGTTCGTAACTAAATAGAAGCAAAGGGAAGAGCACGGTATACCTCTCACAAACGGTATTTCATAATGTTTGTTCGAGGCACACCGTGCTCTTCTTGTGTTTGTATGATTTAGGTAGTAAGGGAACGCCACATTTCAATAGAAATGAAAAAGCCTAACGTAACAATAAGTATTCGCAGTACTTATACACGTTAGGCCATTTCTCTTTATTCTTCTGAGATGAGCCTAACGCTAACCGCACGTTAATGGCTCTCTTTTTGATACCCCAAGTATAGCATAGTTCAGAGTTAAATACAATTGTTACTTGCTGGCGGTATCATTTACAAACTTGTGCTTTGCTTGGTTTCCTGTTCGGATTGGTAATAAGTTCATATAAACAGTGCGAATAGATTGTGCTATAATTAAAATTGTAAGAGTCATTGACGTGTTGTTAGGCTCATCTCTTCCTATTATGGGAGGAGGTGGTTGCTATGACTAAGTATGAAGCAATCTCATTGATTATTTCTATTTTTAGTTTAGTAATTCAGCTCATTGATCTAGCAAAATAGACAATGAAAAAGCCTAACGTATAAGGTCTAGCACACCTTAACACGTTAGGCAAATTTCACTTTTGAATTTCTGAGATGAGCCTAACGCCAGCAGACGTCGATGGCTCTTCTTTTGTTGGTTTAATTATAGCACAGTTAATAGGAGTATTACAAATGCCACAAAGGCTACTACGCGTAACGGCGTTCCTTAAGATGATATTCATAATATTGTTAATTCGCATAATGTATATCTAGGTGTATAATGGTGGTATGAGAGTCACTAATGTGAGTTAGGCTTGTCTCTTCCTAATTTAGGAGGAGGTGATACTATGAGAAAGTATGAAAAGTATACTTTATTGCTTTATCTAATTTCTGTAATAGTAAGTATCATTGACCTGTTTAAAGATCTATTTAAATAGATAATGAAAATGCCTAACGTAAAGATAAGTATAACCAGTACTTATACACGTTAGGCATCATCACATTTTGTTGTTTTGAGATGAGCCTAACGCTAACCGCACGTTAATGGCTCTCTTTTTGATACCCCAAGTATAGCATAGTTCAGAGTTAAATACAATTGTCAATTGTTTCGCTATGTATCGTCACTTGTGATGCTATTCAGTCTGTGTCATTCGTAACTAAATAAGATAAAGGGAAGACCGCAACATACTCCTTCTCAAACTGATACAGTGGTTAGGTTTATTCAGGAGCATGTTGCGGTCTTTTGCGTTTGTGTGATTTAGGTAGTAGGAACGCCACATAGGCTGCTACTCATAACGGCGTTCCTCAGAGTATTTAGTTCATATAAACAGTACGAATAGATTGTGCTATAATTGAAATTGTAAGAGTCATTGACGTGTTGTTAGGCTCATCTCTTCCTAGTTTGGGAGGAGGTGGTTGCTATGACTAAGTATGAAGCAATCTCATTGATTATTTCTATTACTAGTTTAGTAATTCAGCTCATTGATCTAGTAATATAGACAATGAAAAAGCCTAACGTATAAGGTCTTATACACCTTAGCACGTTAGGCCATTTCTTATTTGTAATTCCCAGAGATGAGCCTAACGCTAGCAGACGTTGATGGCTCTTCTTTTATTGACTTAATTATAGCATAGGTTATAGGTATAATACAATCGTCATTTGTTCCGCTATGCAGGCTTGTGGCGTTCGTAACTAAATAGGGAAAAGGGAAGACCGCAACATACTCCTTCTCAAACTGATACAGTGGTTAGGTTTGTTCAGGAGCATGTTGCGGTCTTTTGCGTTTGTGTGATTTAGGTAGAAAGGAATGCCATAAAGGCTATTACTCGTAATGGCGTTTCTCAGGGAAGACAATAAATGTTTTCTCTAGTTATACTATATAAATACACAGTTTTTTTGAATGCAATATACAATATATTGTGCAAATTTTAATCGTGTAAATTGATGAAGAAATTTCAGCAAAATAGAAACATAATATCTAAATTCTTCTACAATAATATACACAATAATTCAATTATAAACATTTTGAATAAATGGTGTAAAATTGTTAGCTTAGGATGTAATAATACATATCTGTTGATGTCTAATTTTACTTAGGAATAAAAATGCGAACTATTGCTTAAAATTGATTATTTATACATAAAATTAAAACTTAAATGAATTAATATGTAATAAATAAATAGTATATGAAGATAATGGTAGATAGTAAGAATATTGTTATTCTATAGATTACAGATAAATTGTGAAAGTTTTTTTAATTAGTTGTTGATAATGTATACAAATTCATGTATAATGATATCGAAATAATTTGAACTAGATTTACACAACAGATTATTTGCTAGGTCGTGGCTAACAAGTATATGTAGAGTGTATGGTTCGTGTATAAATATTACTTTCCACGAAAGAACCTTTAGGAAGCTGAAGGTTTATTTTGATAGTAGAAGAATACTGGGTGAGAGGAATATAAGTTATTCTATGTAGTCGATGTATAGGACTTAGTTTATAAGTAATGTTGTAAAGGAGATTTATATGGGATTAAATCGGATTTATAAAGTAGTTTGGAACAAAACTAAGGGATGCTATGTAGTAGTATCTGAATTAGCAAAGCGTGTAGGGCGCAATAAAGCTAAAGCGATTGTGATGACTACAGCGGCCATGGCTATGGCAGTAAGCCCTATTTTAACAAGTACAGTAGGTGCAGCTCTGAATCAGGCTGGTACAGGTTCTGATAACGCTGTAGCCCTTGGTGAAGCGGCAAATGCAAATCAGGCACGTGCTGTCGCTATAGGTAAAGGGGCAACAATTAGTAGTGGTCAAGATACCATTGCGATTGGTACTGAGACTAAGGCACAAGGTAACACTAGTATTGTCATCGGTAAAAATGCTAAAACCACAAATAATGCGGAAGGTACTGTGGTTATCGGCCGTGATGCATTCAGTGAAGGATCTGGTAAAGCGGATCGCCCTAATACAGTAGTGGGTCGTGGTGCCTACACAGCATTTGGTGCAAATGGGTCGTATCGTATGAACGCGTCTACAGCTCTTGGTTTCCAAGCCGGTTCAGGTATTCGTGTGGATAGTAAAGCTAATAATAAACTAGTTGACAATAATACAAATGCCGATAGTAATGAAAATGTATTGGTAAAAGCAGGCTATGGGCTTCAAGATATTAAAGATGCAGCTCAAAAGGTTGAGATGGATAAAACCAAAGCCTTTTTACAAGCTGGATTTGCACATAATGGACTTGATAAAACGGGGGATAGTGGAAAAAGCACTGATATAGCAAACGGTTTAAGTTTCTATCGTAAAAGTGATATCAATGAAGCGACTGCCATAGGTGCGGAGGCTCGTGCCATCGGTGACCAATCTATTGCTATCGGTGGACAAGTGGTTGCTGGTGACGGTGTTGTTGCCTTAGGTGGTAATGATACAGATCAATTGCGTAATAATAAATACCAGGTGGTAACAGACGATGCAGTGAACAGAACGAATGTAAATACCATTGATGACTATAATTTAGCCTATACTGAAAGCACTACAACAGTAGCAGGACAATTCAAAAAACTTGTAAATCGTGATATGCCAACTGGATATCGATCCACGTATGGTCAATCTGGTTCCGTAGTTATCGGTATGGAAGCCCATTCCACAACGGCTTTGGGTACAGCTATCGGTACTAACTCCGTAGTACGTATGGGTGCTTTCGGTGCCACAGCTATCGGTGCGGGTTCTACGGTACAAGCAAATGCAGAAGCCGCAGTAGCTGTCGGTATGGGTTCCGTAGCGAATGGTGCCTATGCCTTAGCAGGTGGTACAGCATCTTGGGCGGAATATGGTGATATTGCCTTAGGTTACCAAGCGAAAGCAAGCGGTAAAGATGGGGCGATTGCTATGGGTCGTGCTACAAATGCACAAGGTGACTCCTCCATCATGATCGGTGGTGCGAATATTGCCTCTGCAGCGGCTCAAAGTACAAGCTTTGAAAAAAGCAATGGCGCAGTAACTAAAAAACAGTTATTGAAAAAATCAATGGTAAAAATGTAAACCGAGAATACACATTTGCTGGTACAACTAGTACGAATGGTACTGTAGCTGAAGCGTATAAAGAGTTAACTGGACTGACTATGGAAACAGCTGCACTTGATTTTGCTAAAAATAAAAATGGTCATGCATCTACATCATTAGGGGTTCATGCGTTGTCCAAAGGTGACTTAAGTACGGCTATTGGTGCTGGTTCTCGTTCTGAGGCAATTGGTTCTGTAGCCTTAGGTGTAGGTGCTCATGCAACACGTCAAAATGCGGTAGCTATTGGTACTGGTTCTACTACTGATTTAGTAGGTACACGTCAATTAAGTGTAAGCTATGATAAAGATGGCAATGTTGTTGACGATAACTCACCAAATAAGGCGTATACTTTCAACTGGGCTGGTGGCACAAACACAGCTGAAGGTGACGTAGTATCCTTTGGTAGCTCTGGATCAGAACGTCAATTGAAAAACGTAGCAGCTGGTCGTGTAGCAGAAGATTCCACGGATGCAATCAATGGTTCTCAGTTAAACGCTATTTCTAAAAAATTAGCTACAGGCTGGAATATTGCTGGTGATCCTAAAACTAAAGTGGCTGGTATTGGTACAGACGACCAAGTAAACTTTGTAAATGGTAATGGTACTACTGTGACTGTTACGAAACAAGAAGAAGTAAAAAATGGTAATACTATAACCACAGCTAAAGGTGCGAATGTAAAATTCGATGTTAAAGCTGCAGATGGATCTATTACATCAGATGCAAATGGTATTTCTGTGAATACAGATGGTGATACAATTGGCAAAACAGCAGATGGCAAACTAAAAGCTAATACTGGTACTATTAATACTGGTAATGATGGAAAAGCAGCTCCTAATACAGGAGATGGAAATAAATTAGCCACTGTAGATACAGTGGTAAATGCTGTGAATAATGCTGCTTGGAAAGCAACTGCTGGAAGCGTTGATTCTGGTACAGAAACAGGTAAATCAGAAGAAAAAATTAAAGCTGGCGATGTAGTTACTTTCAAAGCTGGTGACAACCTTGCTATTAAACAAGATGGTAAAAACTTTATCTATTCCCTAAAACCTGAATTGACAGGTTTAACGAGTGCTGGTTTCAAAAATGCTGCTGGTGACACAACTGTGATTGATGGCAATGGTATGACAATCACGTCAAAAGATGCGCCAGCAAATCCAGTATCTTTAACAAAAGAGGGCTTAGATAATGGTGGCAAAACAATTAAAAATGTTACATCTGGTTTGATAAATTACTCAGCAGGAACACCAAAAGAAGGCCTTGTAGATTTAAGTAAACCAGCTACAGGTACTCCAGTTCCTGATACTACAGCGGCTACTGTAGGTGATTTACGTAATATGGGTTGGGTTGTATCTTCGGACAAAACGACAGGTGAATTAACAAAAGCCTACACAGACCAAGTAAAAAATGCTGACGAAGTAAAATTCGTAGGAGAAGGTGGCGTTACTGTATCTGGTAAAACAGAGAATGGTATTCGTACAATCACTGTGAAAGCAGAGGCTCAAGAAATGCCTGAGCAACCTGTAAGTTATACAACTGCAGATGGTACAAAAGTATATCCTAAAACTGTAACAAAAGAAGATGGTACTAAAGAAGTTAAATACTATTCTGAGCCAAATGGAAAAGGCACTGAGATCCCTAAAGAGAATGTAATTGCATCTATCAATGGTCCAGAAGGTACTAAGGCACCAACTACATTATCCAATGTAGCAGGTAACTTGGATGGTGCTAAAAAAGATACAAAAGCGCCAACTACGGAACATGCTCCTGTTAATACGACAGATGCAGCAGGTCCTAACTATGTAAATCCTAATAATGCGGCTACTGTAGGTGACGTATTAAATGCAGGTTGGAATTTACAAAATAATAGCACTGCGAAAGACTTTGTAAAACCATATGACACTGTAAACTTCGTGAATGGTGCTAATACAACAGCAGTAGTAACTACTAATGAAGATGGTACAACAAGCAATGTTACATACAATGTAACAGGATTGCCTGTGACATACACAGATGCAGAAGGTAACCCAGTAGCAAAAGTAGGCGACAAGTATTACAAAGTAAATGATAAAGGTCAACCAGTAGATGCTGATGGTAATCCAAGTACTAAAGTGAATGACAAAGGTCAACCATTAGATGCACAAGGCAATGTAATTGACCCTGTTGATACAACAAAACCGTTAAAAACAGCTTTAGTAAATCCAACACCGGAAGCTGATAAAACAAGCACTACAAGCCCGACATCGTTAAATAATGTGAAAAATAATATTCCAACTGTGAACGATGCTGATAAAAAAGCATACGATGTAAATGGTGCTCCAATTGATGGTAAAAAGAATACAGCAGCGCCTATTACAGCAAAAGAAGCAGCTGACTTATTGAACCCAACAAAAGATGGACAACCTAACCCTAACTTTGTTGGTAACAATGCAGCTACAGTATCTGATGTATTGAATGCAGGTTGGAACTTACAAAATAACGGCGAAGCTCGTGATTTTGTAAAACCATATGACACTGTAAACTTCGTAAATGGTGCGAATACAACAGCTGTAGTAACTACATCTGCAGATGGCACAACAAGTGATGTAACATACAATGTAACAGGATTACCTGTGACGTTCACAGATAAAGATGGTAAACCAGTATCTAAAATTGGTGATAAATACTATCCAGTGAATGAAAAAGGTCAACCTATTACTCCAGATGGTAAACCAGCTGTAAAAACTAATGCAGAAGGTAAACCAGTTGCAGAAGATGGAACTGTTATTGAGCCAGTAGATACTACAAAACCATTAAAAACTGCCTTAGTAAATCCAACTCCAGCAGGAGATAAAACAAACACAACAGATCCAACAGCACTAAATAATGTAACATCTGGTTTGAATAAATATGGTGATACAGTTGATGGTGCACAAGTACCAGGATCTACACCGGCGAATAATGGATTAGTAGATTTATCTAAACCAGCAGATGGTAGTGAGCCAAAAGTTAGCGATAACACAGCGGCTACTGTAGGTGATTTACGTAATATGGGTTGGATTGTATCTTCTGATAAAACAACAGGTAACTTAGGAAATCCATACTCTGAGGCTGTAAAAAATGCTAACGAAGTGAAATTCGTAGGAGAAGGTACAGCAACAGTATCTGGTAAAACAGATGAGAAAGGTGTACGTACTATCACTGTAAAAGTGGATGATCAAGCATCTGCAAATAATGCGGTATCTCCTGTAGTATACACAGATGAAAATGGTGATCGTGTATATCCTACTGGTGAAAAAGATCCACAAGGTAACCCAATCTTCAAGAAAAATCCAGATGGTACTGGCGATACTGTAACTGGTCCAGTGAAAACAAGCATTAACGGACCAAAAGGTACAAAAACTCCAGCTACGTTGGACAATGTGAAACATAATTTACCAACTGTAAATGATACTGATAAAAAGGCATCTGATGTAGATGGTAATCCAATTGACGGTAAAAACAATACAGCAGCTCCTATTACAGCAGCAGATGCAGCTGATTTATTGAACCCAACAAAAGATGGACAACCAAACCCTAAATTTGCTGGTAACAACGCAGCTACAGTATCTGATGTATTGAATGCTGGTTGGAACTTACAAAATAACGGCGAAGCTCGTGATTTTGTAAAACCATATGACACTGTAAACTTCGTGAATGGTGCTAATACAACAGCAGTAGTAACTACAGCAGCAGATGGCACAACAAGTGATGTAACATACAATGTAACAGGATTACCTGTGACGTTCACAGATAAAGATGGTAAACCAGTATCTAAAATTGGTGATAAATACTATCCAGTGAATGAAAAAGGTCAACCGGTAAGTGAAAAAGGTAATCCAGCTGTAGGTACAAATAATGATGGTGATTTGGTAGATAAAGATGGAAATGTAATTAAACCAATTGATACAGCAAAAGATCCATTGAAATCTAATATGGTTAACCCTAATGTTGCTAATACAACAGAGAAACCAAATAACCAAACGACAAGTCCAACTCAATTGGGCAATGTAGCGAATGGTGCTAACACATTTGATCCAGTAGAGGATAAAAAATTAGGTAATGATGGTAAATGGTATAATGCAGCGGACGTACTTCCAAATGGTCAACCGAAAGAGAATGTACAACCAGTAGCTAAACCAGATACTGTTGGTAAAGCAGGTTTGATTGACTTCAGCAATTCTAATCCTAATAATGCAGCTACTGTAGGTGATTTACAAAACTTAGGTTGGATTGTATCTGCAGAAGGTAATAGCTACTCTGATCAAGTACGTAATGCTAACGAAGTGAAATTCGTAGGTGAAGGTACAGCTACAGTCACTGGTAAAACAGATGATAAAGGTGTACGTACAATCACTGTAAAAGTAGATGACCAAGTGTCTACAAATAATGCACAAACACCTGTAGTCTACACAGATAAAGATGGTAAGAAAGTATATCCAATTAAAGGTGATGACGGTACTGTAACATATCACACAACTCCAGATGGAAAAGGTGATAATGATGAAGTTGTACCAAATAATAATGTTGTTACATCTATCAATGGTCCTGAAGGTACAACATCTCCAACAGAATTGAAAAATGTGAAAAACAACATTCCAGCAGTGAATGATGCTGATAAAAAAGTTACAAACCCTGATGGTACAGAAAAAGGAACTGCAGGAGATGTAAACAATATCAACAAAGCTCCATTGACAGCAACGGAAGCAGCTGACTTATTGAACCCAACAAAAGATGGAAAACCTAACCCTAACTTTGTTGGTAACAATGCAGCTACAGTATCTGATGTATTAAATGTAGGTTGGAACTTACAAAACAACGGTACTGCAAAAGACTTTGTAAAACCATATGACACTGTAAACTTTGTAGATGGTGCGAATACAACAGCAGTAGTAACTACTAATGAAGATGGCACAACAAGCAATGTTACATACAATGTAACAGGATTGCCTGTGACGTTTACAGATAAAGATGGTAAGCCAGTATCTAAAATTGGTGATAAATACTATCCAGTGAATGAAAAAGGTCAACCTATTACTCCAGATGGTAAACCAGCTGTAAAAACTAATGCAGAAGGTAAACCAGTTACAGAAGATGGTACTGTTATTGAACCAATCGATACAGCAAAAGATCCATTGAAATCTAATATGGTTAACCCGAATGTTGCTAATACAGCAGATGCACCAAATAATCAAACTACGACTCCAACACAGTTGGGTAATGTGAAAAGTAATTTACCAACTGTAAACGATGCTGATAAAAAAGCATCTGATGTAGATGGTAATCCAATTGCGGTAAAAACAATACAGCAGCGCCTATTACAGCAGCAGATGCAGCTGACTTATTGAAGCCAACAAAAGATGGAAAACCAAATCCAAAATTTGCTGGTAACAATGCAGCTACAGTATCTGATGTATTGAATGCTGGTTGGAACTTACAAAACAACGGTACTGCGAAAGACTTTGTAAAACCATATGACACTGTAAACTTTGTGGATGGTGCGAATACAACAGCAGTAGTAACTACTAATGAAGATGGCACAACAAGCAATGTTACCTACAATGTAACAGGATTGCCTGTAACGTTCACAGATAAAGATGGTAAACCAGTATCTAAAATTGGTGATAAATACTATCCAGTGAATGAAAAAGGTCAACCTATTACTCCAGATGGTAAACCAGCTGTAAAAACTAATGCAGAAGGTAAACCAGTTACAGAAGATGGTACTGTTATTGAACCAATCGATACAAAAGCAAATCCATTACAATCCAATTTGGTGAACCCTAATGTAGAAAATACAAAAGAGAAGCCAAATAACCAAACTACAAGTCCAACACAATTGGGTAATGTAGCGAATGGTGCTAACACATTTGCTCCAGTAGATGGCAAAAAAATGGCTAATGATGGTAAATGGTATCCAGCTGACCAAGTTGAACCTAATGGTCAACCTAAAACAGGGGCAGCACCAGTAGAGGTACCAGCTAACATTGGTAAAGCAGGTTTGATTGACTTCAGCAAGTCTAACCCTAATAATGCAGCTACGGTAGGTGATTTACAAAACTTAGGTTGGATTGTATCTGCAGAAGGTAATAAATACTCTGATCAAGTGCGTAATGCTAACGAAGTGAAATTCGTAGGTGAAGGTACAGCGAGTGTTACTGGTAAAACAGATGAGAACGGTGTACGTACTATCACTGTAAAAGTGGATGACCAAGTATCTACGAATAATGCACAAACACCTGTGAACTATACTAATAAAGATGGTAAAAAAGTATATCCAGTAAAAGATGAAAATGGCAATGTAACTTACCATACAACTCCGGATGGAAAAGGTAAAGGAGATGAAACAGTACCAGCAGGTGATGTGAATACATCTCTAAATGGTCCTGAAGGTACAACCACTCCAACAACATTGAATAATGTGAAAAACAATATCCCAGCAGTGAATGATGCTGATAAAAAAGTTACAAACCCTGATGGTACAGAAAAAGGAACTGCAGGAGATGTAAACAATATCAACAAAGCTCCATTGACAGCAACGGAAGCAGCTGACTTATTGAAACCAACAAAAGATGGAAAACCTAACCCTAACTTTGCTGGTAACAATGCAGCTACAGTATCTGATGTATTAAATGCTGGTTGGAATTTACAAAATAATGGCGAAGCTCGTGATTTTGTGAAACCATTTGATACTGTAAACTTTGTAAACGGTGGCAATACAACTGCAGTGGTAACTACAGCAGCAGATGGCACAACAAGCGATGTGACTTTCAATGTAACAGGCTTACCAATTACATATACAACAGCAGATGGTAAACCAGTATCTAAAGTGGGCGATAAATATTATCCAGTAAATGAAAAAGGTCAACCAATTGGTCCAGATGGTAAACCAGCTGTTAAAACAGCTCCAAATGGTGACTTATTAGATAAAGATGGAAATGTAATTAAACCAATTGATACAGCAAAAGATCCATTGAAATCTAATATGGTTAACCCGAATGTTGCTAATACAGCAGATGCACCAAATAACCAAACTACAAGTCCAACTCAATTGGGTAATGTAGCGAATGGTGCGGAAACATTCAAATCTGCAGATGATGTAAAATTAGCGAATGATGGTAAATGGTATAATGCAGCGGACGTACTTCCAAATGGTCAACCGAAAGAGAATGTACAACCAGTAGCTAAACCAGATACTGTTGGTAAAGCAGGTTTGATTGACTTCAGCAATTCTAACCCTAACAACGCAGCTACTGTGGGAGATTTACAAAACATGGGCTTTGTAGTATCTGCTAAAGATAATGGCTATACAGAGCAAATGCGTAATGCCAATAAAGTAGAGTTCAAAGGTGATAATGGTGTACAAGTAACTGGTAAAACATTAGCTGATGGTACTCGTGAAATTACTGTAGCTTTAAAAGAAGGTCGTGTAACAAACAATGTGACCATTACTGATGCAGATGGTAAAGAAGTTAAGGGTGTACGTGGTGAAGATGGTAAAATCTATAAAAAAGACCCTAAAACTGGCAAAGCCATGAAAGAAGAGCTTCCAATCAAACCAACAGACACAGTAAGAAATGATGGTGATGGGTATGTAACAGGTAACTCTGTAGCTACAGCTATCCAAAAATCTGGTTGGAATATTGGTATTGGCTCCACAGATAAAGCTTTCAGTGAAGAGGCTAAAACATATGAAAGAGTTAACCCTAAGGATAACGTAAAATATGTAAATGGTGCGAATACAACAGTATCTATGGTAGTGGATGAAGCGGCAGATAGAGATGGTGCTACAGTAACAACTACGTATGTAAAAGTAGATGTAAACCGTGACCTTCATATCGACAGTGTAACAACTGGTGGGCCTGCAAAAGATAAAGCTGGTAACCCATTGAAACAAGTGAATGGTGAATACTATCCAGAAAATGCATTAGTAAATGATGGAAAAGTATATCCAGCAGGTACAGTGATAATTGATGGCAAAGCATATCCAGCAGGTTCTGCAAAAGACCCTAAAACAAAAACGGTTCTTAAAGATGGTAAACCAGCTCCAGAAGCACAACCATTAACAGCAACTCCAAAAGATCAGTTAGCAGATGGTAAAGATGGTGCTATGACTGTGAAAGACGCTAAAGGTAACGATGGCGTATCTGCTACAGCTAAAGATGGTAAAGGTACTTTAACATTGAAAGATGCTGGCAAAGATGGTAAAGATGCTTCTCAAGTAGATATTTCTACAGCAAAAGCACCTGCTGATTTGGAAAATACACCAAAAGATGCAGTTCGTGCTAATGATGGTAACTGGTATGCACCGGCAGATGTTACAGTAGAAGTAAAAGATGGAAAAACTGTAGTAACACCAAAAGCAGGTAAAACTCCGATTCCAAATGCACCAACTATGGATCGTATCCAATACACAGGTACAGATGGTAAACCTCGTAATGTAGCTACTATGGATGATGGCCTTCGTTTTGTAGGTGATGATGGGGAAACTATCAGTAAACCGTTGAATTCTACTATGGAATTTACAGGTGGTAACCGTGAAGATACTGGTAAACCAGTAGCGAAAGCTGCTACAACAACAGGCAACATCGGCGTATTCAATACAGATGGTAAATTGTCTATTCAATTAGCAAAAGACTTAGATAAATTGAACAGCGCTAACTTTGAAAGTAAAACTGACAAAGCAGGCAACCCATTGAAAGTTGTGGACGGTAAATACTATCCTGAAAAGACTGTGGTAAAAGAAGGCAAAGTATATCCTGAAGGTACTGTGATTATCGATAACAAACCATATCCAGCAGGCACTACAAAAGATGCAGCAGGTAAAGTGGTGAACAACGGTAAACCGGCGACAGAAGCAACACCGATTAACCCAATCGATAGTAAACAAGTACAAGACGGTCCTACATCTAGATTGACTGGTACAGGATTGACTTTCAATACACCAACACCTAAGGATGAAAAGGGTAACCCATTAGTATTAGTGGATGGCAAATACTATAAAGCTGATAATTTAGAAAATGGTAAACCAAAAGCAGATGCAAAAGCTGAGCCTGTGAAACCAGCACAATCTACTGCATTTACTCCAGATGGATTGGTGGTAACACCTGAAACGGCTAAAGTAAGAGATGCGAATGGCAACCCTGTCCTTGATAAAGATGGTAGAGAAGTGGTAGACCCTACGAAAGTAGTATCCTTCGGCTCTCCGACTATCGCAGTAGATCCTAAGACAGGAAAACCAATGGTAGATCCAAAAACTGGAGAACCAGTGATGAAATCTGGCATCTCTGCAGGTGGTCAAGTGATGGCGAATGTGGCACCAGGTGTTCTTGATACAGATGCGGTTAACGTATCTCAGTTGAAAGGTGTATCCAACATGGTGATGAATGTAAATAATCGTGTGAACCGTCTGGGTGCACAAGCGGCAGCTATGGGTGCATTACGTCACTTACAATATGATCCATTGGAACCTACAACAATCATGGCTGGCGTGGGTGCATATAAAGGTGAAGCTGCCTTAGCATTAGGTATTGCACATTACAAAAATGAGTCTACCTTATTCCATGCAGGCGCATCCATCGGTAGCCGTGGTGATGAATTAATGGCGAACGCAGGTGTGAGCTGGAAATTCGGTGCTCGTGCTGACGAAACGGCTGTAAAAGACACATTCCGTCAAGGCCCTATCAGTTCTTCCTATACTTTACAAGATAAAGTATCAGCTTTAGAAGCACAAAACCAAGTGCAAAAAGATGAAATTAATAACTTAAAAGCACAATTAGCGGAAGTGCTTCAATATGTTAAGAAAGGTTAATCTTTCTTACAGAGGTATATTTCTTAGAAGAATGAAGTAGAAATCTGTGAACTAAGATAAAAGGGCTGCAATGGATATGTAATGACATGTTGTATTGCAGCTCTTTATCGATTTTGTATAATTAAGCAATTTATTGATAAAATATTAGTGTATATCGAAAATTATAGTATACAAAAGATATTGATATGGTGTATAATATGTACTACTGACTTACACTTATACTAAACTAGAATCATATTATGTAATGTTTGAAATGGGAGAATAACATTGAAAAAAGCAATTTTAACAGCAGCGTTATTAGTAACAGTAGGCTCTAGCTTTGCTATGAGCGATGAATTGTATAGCCAAAAGAATCTAGCAAACGTAACAGGCGTAGCTGTTGGCTATGAATTAGTAGCACCAATGCAAGAAACAGTAGTAGCTGTAGAAGATTTGGGTAAAGTATTGGAACGTGCTCATGAAGTTCGTCAAGGCTTGGTAAAACGCCAAGTAGCTGGTGAACGTTTGACAGATCGTCAAGATCGTTTTATTAAACATGATGTAAACCAAGACTTCCTTACTGTATTAGATCGCAACTTAACTAACCGTGTGGAATTCTTCAAACGTGCTCATAACTGGAATGGTGATAACAAATACGAACATTCTGGTAATTATGAAACATTCCTTAATAAACATAATGAAAAGGCTACAGAAGCTGTAAATGGTTACAGCAATAGCTATGGTTGGAATGTGTTACGCAGTGTGCGTCAAGATGCATTATCCAATGTAAAAGCAGTATTGGATCAACAAGGTGAAACTGTTCGTGGCGAAGATATTGCAAAAGCAATTCTTGCTGCAGCAAGCAACAATGCAGAGACTGTAAATAACGAAGAACTTCGTTACTACATTAACGAACTTGTTTGGTACACTGCAAAACAAACAGTAAAAGAAACAAATAAACAATTATCTCATGTTTTAAAATAATTGAGAGATTCATAGGATTGTAGTATCCTATTTGAAGTGATAGAGAATGATTTGCCAGAAGGCAATCATTCTCTATTTTTATATTGGATGCATGTGTTATCCTAGGGTATTCACTATAAAAACTACCTGCTATAGTACTAAGGAAAGCTATATAAATCGTTAGAGGAATAGTGTATACTATATGTATGATATAGAATACTTGGAATATTGAAAGTACTTTCGTTCTACGAAAGATGATGTGTTATAACACTATACTATATACTATTGTATACGTTATATAAGTATAAGAAAGGATACCTATGCAAGAAATTGTAGTAGGCGGTTTATATCGTCATTTTAAAGGCATGTTATATTATGTGATTGATATTGCTATTCATTCTGAAACAGATGAACCTCATGTGGTGTACCAACAGTTGTATGGTGAGCGCAAAACGTTCGTACGTCCCCTAGTGATGTTCGCCAGTGAAGTGGACCATGAGAAATATCCAAATGTGGAGCAGAAAGATCGCTTTCAGTTGGTGAACGGTTGGGATGAGGAGCAGCACTTGCGCTGAGGAGGGCCGAATGGACAAGAAATATTTTTTCTTCGATATTGATAATACCCTAGCGGTCTGGCCAGATGGAACGATTCCTGAAAGCGCTCAGTACTCTTTGGAGTATTTGCAGAATACAGGGCATCACGTGGCGCTTGCCACGGGCCGTTTACAGGCAGATGCTATGCGTTTTGCCAAGATGGCAAAGACCCCAAATTTTGTGGCTGATGGAGGCTATAGCATTACAGAAAATTATGAAGTGCAATGGATGCAGGGCATGGACCGGGACCGCTGTGTGCAGTATCTTAAGTATTTAACAAGCCATAATGTGCCTTGGGGGGTCACACATAAAAACGAATTTGTTCGCATTACTCCTTATGAAAGTGTCCTAGCATGGGATCCGAAGTGGGAGAAGATAAAAAATGAAGTCGTACCAGACTTGGTACCTGAGGATATCGAGCACTTTTACAAGGTCTATGCTTTCATCACAGAAGAAGAGGAACAGCGCCGTGGTATTGTGCACATGACGAAGGATTTAATTCGCTATGGAGAAGGATGCATTTTGTTTGAACCTATGGATAAGGCTTATGGCATTCGGAAAATGATCGATGGGTTTGGTGCATCTTATCAAGATGTCATCGTATTCGGCGACGGCTATAACGACCTGTCCATGTTTCGACCAGATTGGCTGAACATTGCCATGGGGAATGGCCGTGATGCTCTGAAAGAAAAAGCTGACTATGTGACTGCATCTTGCTATGATGATGGAATTTATAAAGCATTGCAACATTTTGGTTTCATACCGAAGCAGTTTTAGTATGAATGAAGTAGATAGTATACTTTCATCATAACTATATGAAGCGGTTTGAACATCAAAATTAGTTATAGTATAATAAAGCGTAGATATATCGAAATGGGTCTTAAAAGGAGGACATACCATGGATTTAATTCAAAGTTTAAAAGAGCAAGCAAAAGGCTTGGGTAAAAAAATTGTATTGCCAGAATTCGAAGATAGCCGTGTCATCGAAGCAGCGGCTGCAATTTTGAAAGAAGGTTTCTGCGTGCCTGTATTGGTTGGTGCAGAAGATAAAATTCAAGCGGCAGCTACAGCAGCTGGTGTATCTTTGGAAGGTGCTGAAATCATCAACCCAGCTACATTCGGCGAATTAAACAAAATGGTAGATACATTTGTAGAATTGCGCGCGAAAAAAGGCATGACACCTGAAAAAGCACATGCTACTATGACTGGCGATGCGTTATTCTTCGGTGCTATGTTAGTGCGTTTAGGTTTGGCTGATGGCATGGTAGCAGGTTCTGCTAGCCCTACAGCAAACGTACTTCGTGCAGCTATCCAAGTGGTAGGTACACAAGCTGGTTTGAAAACTGTATCTAGCTCTATGCTTGTGATCACTGATAAAAAAGAGTATGGCGATGATGGCCTATTAATCTTCTCCGATTGCGGCGTTATTCCTAACCCAACATCTGAACAATTGGCTGATATCGCTGAGTCCAGCGTTGGTAAAGCTCGTTCTGTAGCAGGCATGAAAGAACCTCGCGTATCCTTCTTGTCTTTCTCCACAAAAGGATCTGCTTCTTCTCCAGAAGTTGATAAAGTGGTAGCAGCTGTAGAAGACTTGAAAGGCCGTAACGTTGACTTCGCATTCGATGGGGAATTGCAATTAGATGCGTCCATCGTTCCATCTGTAGCAGAACGTAAAGCTCCAGGATCCAATGTAGCTGGTAAAGCTAACATCTTGATTTTCCCTGACTTACAAGCTGCTAACATTGGTTATAAATTAGTACAACGCTTTGCTGGCGCTACTGCTATCGGACCAATCATCCAAGGTTTGGCAAAACCAATCCATGACCTTAGCCGTGGTTGCTCCGTAAGCGATATCGTTGACCTTTGTGCGATTGCTGCAGTGGAAGCAAACTAAGTCGTCTCTTGCTACGTTATGTAGCCTGTGGCGTTTTACCTGAATAATATAAAGGGAAGAGCACGACACATTCCTCCGCAAACTGATCCTACGGTAGGTTTGCTCCGGAACATGTCGTGCTCTTCTTGCGTTTATGTGATTTGGTCAGTAAAAGCGTCACAAGGCTACTACACCTAATGGCGTTCCTCAGAGAAAGAAGTCCTAAAATGCTTATGGCTCACATGGGTATTAAATAATAGAAGTAATTCTATTTGCCACAACGAAAGGTTGTAGACTTTCACAAGAAAACCATCCTGAGGTGCATACCTTGGGAGGGTTTTTCTAATTTGTGTTTTTAGTGTTACCTGACATGTGATATAATGGGAATATAAAAAGAGAGCCAATAACGTGGTGGTAGCGTTAGGCTCATCTGGGATATAGAATGGGCCTAATGTGCATAAGTAGTAGGAATACTTATTATAGCGTTAGGCTTTTCACATATTTAAAGATTATTTCTTCAAATAAGTGAGTAATGCTAATACGAATATAGCGAATAAAATTATGATAGAAATTGCTTCGAATACGGTCATATTACTCACCTCCCTTACTAAGTAAGAAAGATGAACCTAACTCACGTTAGAGACTCTCATGGCTATAGTATATCATAATAATATTCGTAATGTGAAAAATAAAGTAATTACTAATAAAAGGGCAATCCGTTTTCTAATCTTTTGTAGGTTGATTGGGCGTGACAGATTGCCTTTTTATATATGTGAAAAGGAAAATATGTTATAATGAAGGTAATCAATAAAATTATCAATTAGGAGTTAATATGAAAGTTACCTATTTAGAACATAGCGGTTTTGTCATTGAAGATGGCAGACGAGCCTATGTATTTGATTACTGGAAAGATCCAGCCGGAGTGATAGATACATTAGTAGCACAAGGCTACGAGTTACATGTTTTTGTATCCCATATCCATCATGACCATTACGTGAAATCAATTTTCAAATATTTACCATATATACACAGTGTTTGGTACCATGAAGATGTGCCAGCTTTGCGAGATATTTTCAAGGAATTGCAGGAGACAGCAGGGGCTAAGCAAGATGCTGAGAAAGCTAGTTTGGTGTTAGAAAGAATCAAACAAGGGTGTTCTAATCAAGGTCAAAGTATGACAGAGGAACATCTAACAGAAGAATTGGTACAACAAGTGTTTTCTTTGCACTCTATGAAAGTAGGCGACACATTAGAATCAGATAATCTGACTGTTACCATGTTTGGTTCCACTGATGAAGGCGGGTCATTCTTGGTGGATACAGGTACGCATCGCATCTTTCACGCAGGAGATTTAAACTGGTGGCATTGGTCTGGAGATACGCCTGAGAATATTGCAGAGGCAAAAGCGTTAAAAGAGAAAGAATTTGCACCTCTAACAGGTTTGTCTGTGGATATTATGATGTTTCCTGTAGATGCTCGGTTAGAACTAGCCCGTGAGTGGGGAGCCTTAGAAGTGTTAGGTATGATGAACACGAAACTATTTATTCCTATGCATGCCAATGGATCTATTTGGGTGCCTTCGGACACATTCCGCCACACATACCCAAACCAACGTTGCTGGATTCCGGAACAACCGGGTGATGTAATAGAGGATGTGAACTAAATGACAGTGTGGTTACAACGTCATGGAGCAACGGCGTTACTAGTACTGATGAGTGTCATATTCTTAGTCTCCTATCCCTTGCATAGAGATCCTTTCTGGGGTCTCATCACGCATATTTCAGGGGCCGCCATGATTGGTGGCTTAGCTGATTGGTATGCGGTGACAGCACTGTTTACGAAACCCTTGGGGATTCCTTTCAAAACGGCGCTCATCCCTAGGAATAAGGAACGGTTCGTGGAAATGGCACGGCATATGATGGTGGACGAACTCCTTCGGGTATCTCATATGTACGAGGTACTAAAACAGGAACGTGTACCAGGGCGGATTGTGTCATTTATGAATAGTGCCACTGGTCGGGGATATGTTCATGTGTGTTTTGAGGAACTGAAAGACCATGTATTGCCCCATGTGAAAGAAAATTTACTGCAAGAACAATTGCTAGGGCATATCAAGAATGGTGTGGAATCTTGGCGAGTGACACCTTTTGTGGTTAGTTTGTGTCGTCAGCTGTTAGAACGAGAACGAGCAGAGGTGCTATGGATGCACATCAACCGTATGCTTCAACGATTGCTGGCGGCGGAAGGGATTCGCCCCTACTTATTAGGGCTAGTATCCTCTGTGATGAATCGCTATGCAGACAATTCATTTTTGCGAGAATTGGCGTTAGCATTAGGTGGGGAGTCACTTTCACCGGAATACATTACACACATGATACAGGTGAAAGGCTGCGCCTATTTAATGAGCCAAGAATCCTTGCAGTCGCCCTTGGGGTCTGCGGTATACACGAAGGCTCGATGGGCAGTGGATGAACTTGCACAGAATGGACAGTGGCAACAAAAACTAGAAGATAAAAAGAATGCTTGGTTCCGGGAGTTTATCGAAGACGGCTATGTGTTGGAAGATACCTTAGACTTAGCGCGCTATGTAGAACAAGGGGAAACGGAATTATATTATTTCTTTGAGCGCTTGGAAACGAATTCTGTGAAAGGTCGTAAGGCAGAGCGATTTATTCTATTCCAATTGTTGCATGTCTTAAATTACGTACGCCCTTGGATTGAACAGATCGTCGTGCGCGAGATGAATCGATTCACGGCAGAGGAAATTACCCGCATATTACAATCTAAATTGGGCTATGATTTACAGATGATACGCATTAATGGGTCCTTGGTAGGTGCTATTTTAGGCGGTCTCTTCTACGGATTGACCTTGCTGAAAGGAGGGATTGTATGAGCCCTCGTGTTATAGAAATACCAAGAACGCCCTATACAACCTATGCGAATCGCTTGCTGCTCACCATGGCGGTTTTGTTTGGCTTGGTGTGGTGGGGACAGTGGTATATCACAGCTCCTTGGTATGATGGTTTGTATTGGTTTGTCCAATCGGCCCTCATCGGTAGCGTAGCGGACTGGTTTGCGGTGACTGCTTTATTTCGAAAACCTTTGGGTGTGTCCTTTCATACTGAACTGATTCCGCGGAATAAGAATCGCCTTATTGAGGGGATTATCCGCATGGTGAATACGAAACTTCTCACCTATGATCAATGTAAAAGGGCTATTGAACGGGTACAGTTTGTACCGTTTATAGACCAATATATTCGTAGTGATGTAGGACGGAATACGGTGCGCCAAGGGATTGCCACCGTGCTGTCGGAGTTGTGGGAGCGACGTAGTGATCGGGAGTGGGCCCAATGGGGTGCACAACGGTTGCGGAAATTTTTGCATAATCAGTCTTTTATCGGTCCTATGCAACAGACTTTACTGCATGTGTGTGAGCACAATCGTTATGAAAGTGTGGTCATTCGCGGCATCGACTATTTGCAGAGGGCTCTGTATACACCGAAGGCACAGCAATGGCTAGAAGCGGTTATTGAGGAAGAAATCGAAAAGCGCAAGAAAGATGTAGTGTCTGCCATGCTCATTGGACTTTCAGAAGGATTGAACATCGTGAACGTCCAAGAAATGGCACGGGCCATCATCGAAGAAGTGCATCAAATGTTGGAGCGCTGGAAACAGCCGAACAGTACGGAACGCCTCGTGTGGTTGCATCAATGGGTAGGACCTTTGCAACATATGGCGTCGAACCGAAGCATCACAAAGACCTTGGACGATGCTATTCAACAGTGGATCGATGTGCAAGATTGGGAGCTCATGTTAGAAGAGTATGTATGCCCACGGATTCGTGAAGGCATGGTATCTGCGGATGGGACATCGCCAATGGCCATTGCGTTGGAATCGAGTTTTCAAGAGTTGTGGAATCATTACTGTGAAGAGCTGGGCATGGTGGAACGGTTAGAAGAAGCCTTAACTCATATTATGCTGCACATTGCTTCGAAGAGCCATGGGTTTATCGGTATCATCATCCGTGAAGTACTACAAAGCTTAAGTACAGAACGGTTCATCCATTTTATTGAAAGTAAGGTGGAAGAAGACCTTGCTTGGATCCGCATTAACGGTGCCCTCGTAGGCGGCGTAGCAGGATTGGGGACCTGGTTGTTCTTGTATTATGTGTATGAGCCAGTGTTGCATGGACTAGGAATACTATAATTTCTAGAAAATATTTTATAGTGTAAGCGGAGTGCAGTTCTATAGTGTGGATGTATTTCGATTGGAATAGAATGTATATGGCTGTTTTCTGATTGGATTAATAGTATATAGGATACACGTTCTGTGATGCGCATTGTTTAGCAAATCGAATATATATTAAAAAACAGGGGACCCAGATTCGATGGAATCGGGTCCCCTGTTCTCATTTGAAAGTTCTATATGGTTGCAGCTCTCTAATTGAGACATATAGGTAATGAAAAGCTTCGTTGTTACAGTGATAGGATTATGCTTCTTGCACGGTGTTAAGGTTGAGCTCCAAGTCTTTGATCATTTGTAGATCATCTAATGGAGAGCGACCAGCTGTTGTTAGGTAACCACCCACCATAATACCGTTCAAACCACCTTTTAATGCGTAAGATTGTAAGTCACGAAGGTTCACTTCACGACCGCCAGCCGTACGAATCAAAGCCTTTGGCAATACGAAGCGGAACACAGCAAAGGTTCGAAGAATTTCCAATGGAGGAATTGGTTTATTGTTTTCGAATGGTGTGTTCTTGATAGGGTTAAGAATGTTCAAAGGAACGGAGTCTACCCCTAATCGTTTTAACTCGAATGCCATTTCAACACGTTGCTCTTTGGTTTCATTCAATCCCAAGATACCGCCGGAGCAAACACGAATGCCTGCCTTTTGTGCATTGGAGATAGTGAACATTTTATCTTCATAAGAGTGTGTTGTACAAATGTCTGGGAAATGGCTTGGTGCTGTTTCGATGTTGGAGTGATAACGTGTCACACCAATTTCTTTTAATTGCACGGCTTGCTCGTAGGTCAATAAACCAAGGGAGCAACAAATCTCTAACCCAGTTTCTTTACGAATACGAGTGAGAGCACTCAAGATTTGCTCGAACTCTTTTGGGTTGTTTGTGTTACGGCCACTTGTAACGATGGAGAAGCGGATAGCGCCAGCTTCTTTCGCTTTTTTAGCAGCGTTAACGATTTCATCCTCTTCCATGAAAGGATACACAGTAACACCAGTGTCATGATGGGCGGATTGAGCACAGAATTTACAGTTTTCTGGGCATTTACCGGAACGGGCGTTCACGATGGCACATAGGTCTACTGTATCGTCATTGAACTTTTGACGGATTTTATCAGCCATAGCTAAAAGAATCATAGTGTCTTCGTCAGATGTGTGAATCAGCTGCTCTGCCTCTTCACGAGTGATCTCGCCACCATCTAATACTTTTTGCGCGTAGGCTATGATTGTTTCATAGGAAATAGATTTGGATACAGTTTCCATAATTACACCTCGTAATAGTTGTTTGATTTTAATGACTACATCATAATGACTACATTATATATCTATTGTTAACTTGCGTCAATAGCATAAGCGTTAACAGAGAGCACCGATTAAGTATAAATGCCCCTCAAAAGAAATTCATGCTTTTGGTGTAGTCATTTTTCGTGTTTACTTTTATAATAGAGAGTAAGAATATATTTTAGAAATAATAGCTTAATTTTTGGGGATAATGGAGTAATAAAAGGAACAGCCCAAGAACTGAGAGTTAAAGATAGATATATACATGTAAGGGCGTAAGGTTTGTTATTCTGGAGGGCCTAGATGATTGTCCTAGATGCAAATGCAGGGATTCCCATGTACGAGCAGGTATATGAGGCTGTAAAAGTACATATTGAGCAGGGCTTATACCGTCCAGGGGAACGGCTTCCTTCTATACGATCCATGGCGGCACAGTTAGGGGTCAGTAAGATTACGGTGGAACAAGCCTATCTACAACTGGCTACGGAAGGATATATTCAAGCTCATAATAAGGCCCCTTATGAGGTATTGGAGATTGTGCAGCCTCTAGGTGGCGACTGTGATACTATGATGCAGAATTATCCTACATGGAATATGTCCTGTGAAGGAAGTCTTTCGCCAGTGAAATCTCCGATTCTTTACAATTTTGCTACCGGTGCCATGGATCCAGAAGGATTTGACTTTAAGCGATGGAAGCGTTTTATTGGATATGCCTTACGAGATACGAAACGTCTTATGACCTATGGTCAATTAGAAGGGGAACCAGAACTGCGGAGTGCGTTGAATCAATATTTGCAGCAGGCACGAGGTGTAAGAGCTACAGTAGATCGTATTCTTGTGACTAGTGGTACTCTTAATTCTTTGCAAATGATCGTCTCTTTATTGCAACGTCAAGGAAAATCTAAGGTGGCTTTGGACCGTCAAAGTCCTAGTTTTGCGAAAGCAGTTTGGAAGGACTATGGATTTTCTGTGCTAGAACTAGATATGCGTTCTCCGGGGCGAATCCATATTCTTCAAAAAGCTCAGATAGATGTGGTCTATTGTATGCCATCTCATGGAGATAGTATGGGACGCATCATGACGATACAAGAACGAATGGAATTGTTACGATGGGCTCAGCATAAAGAGGCATATATTATCGAGGATGACTATGATAGTGAACTTCGTTATTATGGGAAGCCTGTATTATCCTTACAAGGAATGGATAGAAATGATTGCGTGATTTACATGGGCACACCATCGAAGGTATTACCACCTTCTATTCGATTAAGCTATCTTGTATTGCCAATCACTTTGTATAAAGACTTTCATAGTCATCGTAAAGATTACGGGCAAAGTGCTAGTGTCTTAGAACAGTTGGCATGGGCTATGTATATGAATGCAGGGGAATGGAATAAACAAATTCGTCGGCTTCGAAAACACTATTTAGAAAAAAGTAAGTATTTTACTAGTTTATTGCGACGCTATTTGGGTGATACTTATGAAGTGGTTGCTCCTGAAGGAGGAGTCTATGCAGGGGTGCGACTCAGGTATGTGGATGGAGAACAGTTGGCATTACGAGCCTTAGCATCGGCTTGTGATGTTAAGGTGTTAGATACGGTGGACACCGATATGGTGGAGGTTTTATTGTCTTTTAGCGGTATTCCTACCTGTGAATTAGAACGGGCAGTACAGGTATTAGCAAAGGCATGGAAAGGGTTATAATATGGGTATACCATTTAGATTTATACAATGTGGGGATCTCCATTTAGGGGCGCCTTTTCGCTATTTAAAATCATTTGGCAGATCCTTAGATGCAGCCATGGTACGTGCTACCTATACATCCTTTCAGAATATTGTAAATCTAGCTATTCGTCAGCGTGTAGCAGCAGTTCTGATTACAGGTGATGTATATGATGGAGTAGACCATCCTTTAGAAGCAGAGATGCATTTTGTACGTGGATGTGAAAGTTTGGATAAGGAACAGATTGCTGTTTATGTAGTACAAGGTAATCATGACCCTGCTGATAGTTGGAAGCGACATATGCCGTTGCCAAAGAATGTGCATATCTTTTCATCTGAACGGGTGGAACGGTTTTCGCTTCTAGTGCGAGGACAAGAGGTAGCGGGTCTCTATGGCCGGAGTATTGACCATAGTACTCAATATGAAGATATGGCCTCTACTATTCATCCGTTACGGAGCGATCCTTTTTCCATTGCCCTTGTGCATGGTACGGTAGGCATACATGAAGGGCATGATCAGACAGGACCTTGTACACTAGAATCCTTGCGTAGTATTCCTATTCAATATTGGGCCTTTGGGCATGTTCATAAGCGTCAAATTATTAGCGATCATCCATATATTGTGTATGCAGGAAACACACAAGGATTGCATCGTGGTGAAAGCGGACCGAAAGGTTGCTATGTAGTGGATGTATCTAGTCGTGGTACTGTAGAAACGCAATTTTATGAGACGAATGCAATCCGTTTTGCTGAAGAGACTATTGATTTAGGACAAGTAAAATCTGTATTGGAGATGTTAGAAATGTTGCGTCACAAAAAAGAGATGTTACGGAAATCTAATATATCTATTTTGTTATCGATTCGCTTGATAGGAGCAGGACCTTTATCAGAGATGGCGCGAGATAGCAAGGTTCGAGCTACTTGGATAGAGGAATCTCATGCTGAAGAGACAGGTAAATATGGAGTGTATATTATCGGTATCGATTGTGAATTAGGCAGTATTAGTCATCCAAGTATAGCACCGGGGATGATTAGGGATTATGTGAAAGCTATCGACTCTATGCATACGGGGATAGAAGCACTAGAAATGATTGTAAAAGCTCGCCCAGAATGGAAGCGATTAGGAACGCATAGTCGACTAGTGACAGAGGCTATGTTGCAATCCGCCTATGAAAAAGCGAGACGTGATGGAGTCCGTTTATTACAGGGGAATGATCATGAAGATTAAAGAAATATATATAGAGCAATATGGCCCCTATACTCAGTGGAGATTTGAACCCTATGATACAGGATTACATGTGCTGTACGGACCGAACGGGAGTGGAAAAACTACATTGCTCCAAGCCTTTCGTGGTATTTTATTGGGAACAAAGAGGAAAGAAGAGCCTGTAGATGGATATATTCTAGTGGAGCGAGAAGGTCACACATACCATATTGGGCGTAAAGGAAAAGAACTAGACTTTTACGAGGTAGGAGGAGAGCGCTATACCGTAGAGCCAGCAGAATTATGGTGGCAAGGACTAGATAAAAAGACGTACGATCGCATTTTTGCTATTACCTTAGATGATCTACAAGGGGTAGACATCATACAGGAAGTAGACGTGAGAACTCGGTTTTTTGGTGCTGAGGGCGGAGAATCTCTGGGTACACTTGTGAAAGATGTAGATGAATTAGCCAGTCAGTTATTAGTAGCATCGCCTACTGGTAAGCGAACCATTAATGCTTTGTTGGACCGTTTGCAAGAGGTAGAACAGGAAATCCGTAAACTTCAGCAAGGCGAACAGGAGTATTATACATGGCAAGCTTCTTTAGTAGAGTTAGAACAGAAAGAAGCTACATTGCAAGAGCAACGGCAAGAGCGCAAGGAGTATCTACAAGAAGTGGAACGTGTTTTGCGTGCTTGGGATACGTATAAACGGGCAGAAGAAGCAAAACAACATATGCATCAATTCCATGTGAATGAGCCTTTAGAACGAGAAACGTTTTTAGCGTTAGATGAAGAAATTCGTCGCTGCCAAGAGTATATGCGTGTGTGGCGTGGTAAAGAGGAAGGGCTAGTACCAGATAACTTTGATCCGGAAGATAGGCTTGGAATGTATGAGCAAGAAATTGAAAGTTTGTACCAAGAGATATCTAAGTGGACACAGTTAGAAAAAGAATGCCGTGAAGGAGATCTCTATCTAGAAAAAGTACAGGCGCAACTGGCAATCATAGGAAAATCTCATAAGTATTGGCGTGATGTAGAAGAGTTTCCTAGGGATGTGAATTGGCATGATGGGGAACAAGCAGCACGGCAATTACGAAGTGCTCGTGAAGCCTATGAGGCATGGCAACGTCGAGAGCCATTTCCACAGGATGATAGGGCCCTTCAGGTAGCTGATGCAGTGAGAGGGCTAGAAGAAAAACAAACTGCCCTAGAAGCTCTCAGGAACGCATACCTATTAGGACAACAGGCTGAACCTGAGGTAATAGTGAAATCGGGACGAGCTTACTATATAGGTGGAATAGTATTAGTAGTGTTGGGTATAATCCTATTAGCTTGGCATATGACTTATGCAGATATGTTTGGCATACAGGCTATAGCGGGCATCCTAGGGGTATTGCTAGGTGTGGTTCTAATAGTTCAAAAATATAAGGCGAAAAAAATAGACTCAGTAGATGCGAACACATCTGTTAAAGACTTCTCAAGTTTGGAAGAGATAGCTAAACGAACTATGCCAACTACGGAAGAGGAGTATGAAAGTTTACTTTCAGATATACAGGAAGTAGCGGAACAAATCAAAGGCTATGAAGAGGATGTAAGCCATTTTAAGGCTTACGAAGTAATGAAAGCGCAGTGGGTGACGGAAGGTAAAACCTTGGAAGCGGCAGGCACTGAGGCCATGGATGTCTGGGAAGCCTGGTTGCCAAAGGCGGCTAAACAGACGAACCGAGATGATGCATTCTATGGCATGAAAGAAGAATATCAAGCGTATCATGAGCGATTACGTGAGTTTGAGGGCTACCAAAAGCAAGTGGGCTTGCATCATGAACAATTGGATGCGATTGTGAATCGGTGTCGAAAATTGTGGAGCTCCTTGCAGTTGCAGACATTGCCATCTATCGTAGAGCTGCGTGTAGTCTATCATCAATTGCAATTACATAAGCAGAATCGTGTGCGGTGGGAGCAAAAGGAAAGCCAGCGTAAAAACTATCGTGAAGAATATGTTACGTGGAGCAAGAAAGAAAAAGAATTATTCTTAGCCCAAGAAGAGTTGATTCAAAAAGGTGGTGCTAAGAGTGCGGCAGAATATCGTCAGCGTTTATTGGAACAGGATCAATATAAGCAGTGGGAGACGATTTATCGGCAAAGTCAGCGACAATTGGATTTGTTGGCACCGAAAGAATTTCATAAGGATGTGTGGTATCGTCGTTTACAAGGCAATGATAAAGGGAAGTGGGAATTAGAGTACTCCCGCAGTGAAACGGAATTAGCGAATATTGAATCATCCTTACAGGCATTGTATGAAGAGCGGGGGACCTTGCAGGAATCTATGCGCCACTTGAGCACATCTCATGCAGTGTCCGAAGCATTGTTGAAAAAAGAACAGTTAGAAGCGGAGCTTCGAGAAGCTTTAGAAGAGTGGATGACTTATGTATTCATCAACCATGGCATGGAACTAGCACAACAAGAATACGAAACAGATCGGCAACCGGCGATGCTAGCGAGAGCGTCTGCCTATGTGAAAGCCATGACAGGTGGTATCTATACTCTGCATATGGATGATGCGCATAAAGGGGCATATGTAAAAGATACAACGGGACGAGAGATTCCTTTAGGCAAATGGAGTAGTGGACTGGGAGATCAAGTGTATTTGGCATTGCGACTTAGCTTGGCGGAGTCATTTGCTGAAAAAGTAGAATCTTTACCGTTACTGTTAGATGATGTGTTAGTTAGATTCGATCTAGAACGGCAAAAGTTGACGTTACAGGTAATAGAAAGAATTAGTGAACATACACAAGTATTTTTATTTACTTGCCATGAGACGACGAGCCAGTTAGCTAGTGAAAAAGTGCATACATATAATCTTGAGGCTATAGGTATGGGCATCACTTCTAACGCTATGTAGCCTGTGGCGGGGTTAACTAAATATGATAAAGAGAAGACCGTAACACACCCTTCTCAAACTATACAGTGGTTATGTTTGTTCAGGGGTATGTTACGGTCTTCTTGTGTTTGTGTGATTTAGGTAGAAAGGCCCGCCACAAGGCTACTACGCGTGACGGCGTTCCTCTGGGGGGCTCTTTTTTGTTAGATTCATTATAGCACAGGTTGGCTTATAGATTTATTTAGTGAAAAGTTCACGATACGAGAAATTTTTGTAGTATAATATAAATCAGAAGAGTCATTGACGTAATGTTGGGTTCATCTTCTTTACTTAGTAAAGGAGGTGGGTAATATGACGGTATTTGAAGCATTATCATTAATGATTGGTTTCGGTATTTTATTATTAGCATTACTCACATACTTAAAAAAGTAATTTTTAGCATGTGAAAGGCCTAACGATTTAATAAGTATTCGCACTACTTATGCACGTTAGGCCATCATTTTTAATGTTCTAGATGAGCCTAACGCCTTCACACGTTGATGGCTCTTCTTTTGTTATTATCATTATAGCACGATTTATAAATGTATTACAAGACTAACGTATGTGATGGGGTTCGTGTGCTAGATATTCCGATGTAAGAGTAGTATAATACTCTCTATATGAGAGGAGTGTATGATGAACTATTCTTGGATACGGAAATATTGGATATATATAATAGTGGTGGCGGCACTACTTATTGCGGGCGGTGTGTTCGCGTGGATGCAGCCCAAAACGGTGCAAGTGATGAATCCTGTGGAACGTCAAATGCCAGTACGCATCAGTCATGAGGCAAATATTACGGCATTGCATAAGGCTAGTGTAGAACCGACGGTATCGGGGCCGGTGTCTACTTTCACTGTGAAAGTAGGTGACATGGTAAAAGCTGGTCAAGTGCTAGCTATGATTGATACCACATCACTACAGCAACAACTGCAATCTTTATTAGGACAGTTGCAGGAGGCGCGGAGTCGGGCGCCACAACAGAGTACATCGACTACAGTGGTGGGTGGTAGCGTATCATCTGCGGATGTGGAGAGAGCACGATATATGCGTGATGCTGGCATTATTACGAATCGCGAGTTTGAAACGATTACGGCGAGGGCGCAATCACAAGTGGTAACAGTTCCTTCCTATTCAGGCGGATCTGGGGCGGATACCTCGGGTATTGAAGCAGCCATCACTAAAATACAAGCACAAATGGCGGCAGCGCAAGTGCTTTCACCGATGGAAGGTAGAGTAGCAGCTATTTATAATGAAGATAGAAAGATTGCCATCGAAGGGAAGCCACTTATTCTTATACAACAAGATTCTCCAGTGGTGGCCACATTGAGTGTCCCACAAAGCTTTGGATCTATTTTGAAGCAGCCCAGCATCACTGGTGGTGTGGATGTCTATTTAGATGTAAATGGAACACAGGTGCCGGGACAGATTACATTTGTGGGAACCGAATCAGGGCCGAGTATCACGGTGAAAGCAACTTTTAACGTACAATCTGGACAAGTGACGATTGGAGAGTTCTATACATTGGTGATTGAAACGAAAGCGGAAGCACCGGCGCTTACTTTGCCTAAAGAAGTTATTCGTGATGGTGAGAATGGTAAGTTTGTATATGTGTTAACAGATGAAAATACAATTGATATTAAGACAATTGAGATTGGATTAGAAGTGGATGGTGCTGTGACCATACTTGATGGGTTAAATCCGACAGATCGAGTAGTCACAAGTAAAGGGAACTTCGAACTGGGCGAAAGCGTTCACTTGTGATGCTATGTAGCCTGTGGCGGTTTTAACTAAATAGTGCAAAGGGAAGAGCACGGTATACCTCTGTATAGCGTTGTCACGTTCAGTTAATATTCTATGAAGTAAAAAGAAGAGCAGGGCACATTCCTTCAGAAACGGTATTTCATAATGTTTCTTCAGGAACATGCCCTGCTCTTCTAGGGAATATGCGATTATG
>NZ_AFUJ01000053.1:0-73892 GCF_000221605.1 Veillonella sp. oral taxon 780 str. F0422
AGTAACGAAGAATCATCCTGTAGAGGCTGTACAAGAAGTAGCTCACCTAGGTGTAAGAACTGTAGGGCGAAAATCGTGTACAAGAAGACTAAAAGAAAAAATTGGAACCTCGTACCCAAGGGACCCGGAACTCCAATGGCATTTAATTGGACAATTACAAAACAATAAAGTGCGTAATGCAGTGGGTAAATTTTCTTAATTCATTCAGTTCATAGCGTGAAATTGTTGGATGAAATCCAACGTATTGCTGCTAGAGAAGGACTTATACAAGAAGTATTACTACAAGTGAATGTGGCACGAGAAGAAAGTAAGTCTGGGATGGATGTGGAAGAATTTCCAACCATACGGGAATATGCCAAATCATTACCCAATGTACGGGTAAAAGGGCTTATGTGTATGGCACCGTTTTTTGATGATCCGGAAGAGGCTCGCCCTATATTTAGAGTCGCTCACGCTTTATTTGAAGACATGAAACTTCATTTTAATGAAGGTCAGATTGAATATATATCCATGGGGATGACCCATGATTTTGAAGTAGCAATTGAAGAAGGTGCAAATATTGTTCGTGTAGGAACAGCAATATTTGGAGAACGCCACTATAATGAGTAATGGAGGAATTAACGATGGCACTGAAAGATAGCTGGAATTCTGTAAAAAGTTTTTTTGGTAGTAATCAAGATGATCAATATGAATTTGATGAATATGATAATGAGATGTATGAAGAAGAGTCTCAACAACCAGTAGTAACAGCACCAGTAGCAGGTGGCAATGGACCAGTAGCATCTGCAGCACGACCAAAAACAGGAGGATATAATACAGTGGCACAACGTTCTAGCGGTATGAAAGTAGTCATCGTAGAGCCAAAAGCATTCGATGATTCTGAAAATATTACAAATCAATTGCGCGATATGCGTCCAGTAGTGATTAACTTTGAAAATACAGACCCTCATGAAGCAGCACGTATTGTGGACTTTGTAAGTGGTGCAACATTTGCATTAGATGGCAAATTAGAAAAAATTGGCAAAGATATTTTCATCTGTGTACCAGTGAATGTAACAGTAGATTATACAGATAAAGAGTACACAGAAATATCTGACAAATTAGCTTGGAAAGAACCACAAGCCTAAGCATTAGGAGGTAGCCATGCAAAAAATACTACTAATTGGTGTAGGATCGATGGGTGGTGCTATTTTACGGGGGGCTTTGGAACAAGGTGTTTGGGGCCCTGAGGAAGTAGATGTACTAGTGCGTCGCAGTGAGCAAGCATCAGAATTAGAGCGCACATTAGGTGTCACAGCCTTCACGGACTGTGATGCCATACCTGCTTTTGATGAGTACAGAACCATTGTATTTGGCGTAAAACCTCAAGTCTTACCGTCTCTTATGGAAGAGGTGGGACCACAAATCGAGGCGAGAACATTATGTATTTCTATTGCGGCAGGCATTACATTGGATACATTACAATCCTTTGCACCCCATGTACATTGGTTACGAGCTATGCCGAATACTCCAATTTTGGTAAAAGCTGGCTTTACAGCGATTGCTAGTAGTGAACAAGTGACACCAGGTGAGCGAGAACAAGCTTTGCGCATTTTCGAAGCCTTAGGTGAAGCCGTGGTATGTTCAGAAGCTGATTTAGACCGTATTGGCGCTCTAGCAGGGGCAGGTCCAGGCTATATGTATACCATTTTAGATGCTATGGCAAATGCAGGTGTTCGGATTGGTCTCACTAGGCCATTGGCGTTGCAAGCGGCGGTACAGACGATGTATGGCTCTGGCTTGATTGCCTTAGAAACAGGCGCTCATCCAAGTGTGCTTAGGGATCAAGTGACATCTCCCGGAGGTACGACTATAGCAGGTATTGCAGCCATGGAAAAAGAAGGGTTGCGTTCTTCTATTATGGAAGGCATCTTAGCTTGTTATGAACGGTCAAATGAAATAGGAAAACAACGTGAAAGATAAAGAAAAGTTAATTCGATATTTTGAAGCATCTGGTAATGGCGAAGAGGCTAGACGTATGATTGATCTAGCGGAGCAAGTACAAGCAGGCCGACCTTACCGTGTGACAGATTTTATGTCACCTGCAGGCCTTGTCATTGCAGATGCAGTAAAAGCGAATTTTGGTGGTATTAATATCATTTCCAGTGGTGGTTACGAAGGGGCAGAACGCCTTCGAGTGGCCTTTGTGGACCCTCACTTTCAAGGAACAGTAGACTTACAAATTGCGGTGTTGAAAGTATCTTGGGATCCACGATTCCGATTATTGACACATCGTGATGTGTTGGGTTCCTTAATGGGACTTGGTATTGATCGCACTCATTTTGGAGATATTATCGTCACTAGTGGTGGGGCGCAGGTAATCGTAGATGCAACGATAACAGATTTTGTGATTCAAAACTTTACAAAAATTGCTATGGTCACGGTTACAGTATCACGGATGGAATTGAGTGAATTACAACCGAAAGAAGAAAAAATAAAAGAAGTGCGAACTACTGTGGCGTCTATGCGGTTGGATTCTATAGCTTCTTCAGGTTTTAGTACATCTCGTACAAAAGTTGTGGAGGCCATTAAGGCAGGATTAGTACAAGTGAATTGGCAATCTGCGAAAGGACCAGCGCAAGAAGTAAAAGAAGGAGATATTATTTCTCTTCGTGGCAGAGGTCGTATGCAAATAGAAAGTATTACAGGCACGTCTAAAAAAGGGCGTATTGGAGTACATCTAAAACGATTTATGTAAGGAGGCTGATCCTATGTTAACACCAATGGATATTCATAATAAAGAGTTTGGAAAAAGTATTCGTGGCTTTGATTGCGATGAAGTAAACGAGTTTTTGAATGAAGTGGTACAAGCTTATGAAATCTTGTATCGTGAAAACCGTGAAATGACTGATAAAGTAGAGCAAATGGAAAAACGTTTGAATCAATATGAATCAACGGAAGAAACTATGCGCAATACATTGGTGCTTGCTCAAGAGACTGGTGAAAATGTAAAAGAGGCAGCTCGTAAAGAGGCTGATTTAATTTTACAGAATGCGGAACAACAACGATCTACGATTTTAGAAGATGCCAATCGTGCGTTGCGAGAAGCAGAAGCTAAATATGCTACCATTGCGAATGAAATGGCCGTGTTCCGTGCAAAAGTAGAATCAATTTTAACAGCGCAACTACAATTATTAGATGGTATTGCTTTAGAGGAAACAAAACCTGTAGAGACAGAAACAGAAGTATAAGGTGAATTTCGGCTTGAGTATTCAAGCCGTTTTTGCCATTGTAGAGACATATAAGGATAGTAGGATGATAACAGTTGGACTTTCACTTAAAGACAGGCCTTGTCTTGTAGTCGGCGGAGGGCAAGTAGCGCTGCGTAGAATTGAAAAGTTAATAGACGAAGAGGCATCTATTATAGTAGTCAGTCCTGATGTATTGCCTGACATTGTAACATACCATAAAGCAGGTGTATTACAATGGATAGAGAAGCCTTATAGCTCAGAATATATGGTAGGGCAACAGTTTGTCATTATTGCTACGGATATTCCTGCTGTGAATGCGCAAGTCATGGAAGATGCTCAAGAAGTACAAGCTTTCATTAATCGGGCTGATGTGAAAGATGATTCTACTTGGGTATTCGGCAGTGCTACGGAGATTGGTGATTTAGAGATTTCTATATTTACCAATCAAGTGAGCCCACGAGTGAGTCGCTTGCTTAGACAGGATATAGAAACCAGGTACGGCATATTAGCCGAGTGGCTGCCTCAGATTCGTCTATGGAGACAAGAATTACAGCATATATTAAATACGCCAAAAGAACGAGAGCAGTTCTGGCGTACAAATTTAGGAGAATCGGAGTTTATACAAATATTAGAGGGTCAAGGAGACTCAGTGAAGGAGAATATTGTACATGCAATTAGTCGTATTAGGTCTGAATCATAGAAGTGCACCTTTAGATGTACGAGAGAAATTTTCTTTTTCCAAAGAAGCTCTCGATCATGCTATGGATCACATCTATGCTCATGAAGAAGTAGAGGAATGCGTCCTTTTATCGACGTGTAACCGCACAGAACTCTATGTCGTCCTAAATGACATGGAGAATGTAAAAGAATATATGATACGTTTACTACTGCATCTGAAAGGTGAAGAAACGGTAGACGTAGATGAGAAATGGTTTTTTCTATATGAAGGGAAGGCATGTATTTCTCATTTATTTAGAGTAGCATCTAGTTTAGATTCTCTTGTGTTAGGAGAAGGTCAAATTTTGAGCCAATTAAAAATGGCCTATATTTCTTCCTATAGTAAGGGATTAACAGCATCTGTATTTAATATTATTTTCCAAAAAGCCATTGCTGTAGGGAAACGTGTGCGTACGATGACGGGGATTGCGAATACGCCAGTATCTGTTAGTTATACAGCAGTCAATTTAGCGGAAGATAGTTTAGATATTCCTATCAGTGAGGCAAAGGTTCTCATTTTGGGAGCTGGTCAAATGAGTGAGCTCACAGCTCGTCATTTACAAGCTAAAGGGGTAAAGAGTATTTTCGTGTCCAATCGGACGTTCAAAACAGCAGAAGAATTGGCAAAGCAATTCAATGGTAAAGCCGTTGATTTTGACAATTTTGTAGAAGAAGCCAAAGTAGCAGATATTATTATTACATCTACTGGTGCACCTCATTATGTGATTGAATGGGAAGAAGCGGAAGAAATCATGGATGGCCGTGGTGGTAAACCAATTGTCATGATCGATATTGCTGTTCCCCGTGATATCAACCCAGATGTAACAGAAATTCCAGGAGTGTATTTGTTTAACATTGATGCCTTGGAAAGTGTAGTAGAAGCGAATAAACACCAACGAGAAGAAGAAGCTCAAAAAGCAGAGCCTATCTTAGAAGAAGCCTTACAAGAAATTGAAGAAAAATTACAATATCTATCGGTTCGTCCTATTATGGTCTTGCTTAGTGAAAAAGCAGAAGCCATTCGTAAACGTGAAGTACATCGAGCGATGGCAAAATTACCTAATGCCACAGAGCTAGAACGTAAGATTATTAGCAATATGTCCCGCATGTTGGTACGTAAATTATTGCGTGATCCAATGATTCATTTTGGTGAAGTAGCGGGTAAAGAAGAAGAGCGAGATTATTGGAAGTTATTCCAAGATATGTTTGCTTTGGAAGTGGAGGACGACACACTATGAGAAACATAATTCGTATAGGCACCCGTAGTAGTGCCCTTGCTTTATGGCAAGCCAACTATGTAGCAGATACATTGCGTAAACATTACCCACAGTGCAAGGTGGAGTTAGTCCATCACAGTACGAAAGGTGATCGTATTTTAGAAAAACCATTGGCTGAAATCGGTGGTAAAGGTTTATTTACAGAAGAGCTAGAAGCATCTATGCGTGATGGTAGCATCGATTTGGCTGTACACAGCTTGAAAGATATGCCTACAGAATTGCCAGAAGATTTGGTACTAGGTGCTATTACAGAGCGTGAAACACCATGTGATGCTTTGGTATCACCAAAATATAAAACACTGGATCAACTGCCACAAGGTGCTAAAGTAGGGACTAGTAGTTTACGCCGTCAAGCACAATTGTTGAATCAACGACCTGATTTGCAGATTTCTGTACTTCGAGGGAATGTGCAAACGCGATTAAACAAATTAGAAACAGAAAACTTTGATGCCATTGTATTAGCAGAGGCAGGGTTAAAACGATTGGGGCTGGAATCTGTTGTTACACAGACTTTCACTAGCGATGAAATGATTCCTGCTGTGGGTCAAGGGGCATTGGGCATTGAATGTCGTAAGGATGATACAGAAATGCTAGATATGTTATCTGTATTGCACGATGAAAATACTATGTGGGCTACTCGTGGAGAACGTAGTTTCCTTCGTCAACTCGAAGGTGGTTGCCAAGTACCGATGGGTGTACATGGGACGATTTATAAAGGACAATTAACGTTGAAAGCTATCATTGCTTCTTTAGATGGAAAAAATTGTTTTGAAGGTGAATTGTCAGGACCAAAAGAAAAAGCAGATATGTTAGGTCGTAACTTGGCGAAAGCTCTCTATGAAGAAGGGGGCAAAGCCATCATTGACGATTTAGTAGAAAGAGGAGTATTGAAATGACAGGCATTGTATATTTAATTGGTGCCGGACCGGGTGATCATAAATTAATCACTCTAAAAGGTAAGGAATGTATTGAAAAAGCAGATGTTATTGTCTATGACTATTTAGCAGATGCTCATTTCTTGTCCTATGCGAAAGAAGGAGCAGAGATCATTTATGCAGGTAAAAAAAGCAACAATCATACGATGCATCAATGGGAAATCAACGAACTTCTCGTAAAATGTGGCTTAGAAGGTAAAGTGGTGGCTCGTCTTAAAGGGGGCGACCCTCTAGTATTTGGTCGTGGTGGTGAAGAAGCGTTGGCTTTGGTAGAAGCGGGCGTGCCATTTGAATTTGTACCTGGTATTACATCTGGTATTTCTGCGCCAGCCTATGCTGGGATTCCTGTCACCCAACGTGCCATGGCGACGTCTTTTGCTATTGTTACAGGTCATGAAGATCCAACAAAACCAGAATCTGGTATGAATTGGGATGGCTTAGCTAAATCTGTGGATACGATCTCCTTTGTGATGGGTATCTCGAATTTGCCGAGCATTGCCACTAACTTAATCAAATATGGTCGTCCTAAGGAAACGCCAGTGGCAGTCATCCGTTGGGGCACAAAACCAATCCAAGAAACATTGGTCTCTACCTTGGAGCATGTCGTAGAAGATGTAGAAAAAGCGCAATTGAAAGCACCAGCTATTGTTATCGTTGGGGAAGTAGTATCTTTGCGGGAGCAATTACGTTGGTTTGATAATAAACCATTATTTGGTAAAACTATCGTGGTTACACGAGCTCGTAGTAAAGCTAGCGCCTTATCTGAACGATTACTAGAATTGGGGGCCCATGTCATCGAAGCATCTGCTATCAAAACACAGGCATTACCTCGTACAGAGGAGATGGACGTGGCTTATGATAGCTTATCTTCCTACGATGGATTAATTTTTACATCTGCCGAAGGGGTGCGGTTCTTCTTTGATGGTTTATTAGACCGTGGCTTAGATAGTCGTGCGTTAGGTTCTATGAAAGTATGTGCTATCGGCAGTGCTACAGCAAAATCTTTATTAGATCGAGGCATTCGTGCGGACATCGTGCCACCGAATTACCAAGCGGAATCTGTGGTGGAAACCATTACAGTAGAACAGAGTCGTGTATGGCCAGAACGAGCGCTAGGCGATTTGCGCTTTGTGCTAGTACAACCAAAAGTGGCACGCGACGTGATTTATAAAGGACTTTCACAAGCAGGATGCGATGTGACGGTATTGCGTTTGTATGAAACAGTACAAGACACGTCCCACAAAGAATATTTAGAAGAAGCCCTACGAGCAGGGGAAGTAGATTACATTACGTTTACAAGTTCTTCTACGGTGACGAATACAAAAGATATGCTTGGCTCCGATGCAGTGAATTTATTAGGAAACACGAAGGTTGTTTGCATTGGACCGATTACAGGTGCTACCTGTGTAGAAGAAGGGATTCAACCAGATTTAATTGGTGAAACTTTTACAATCCCTGCGATGGTGGATCTAATCTTGAACGATTGCAAATAGAAAGAGGCATAATATGGAATTACGAAATCGACCAAGACGATTGCGCATCAGCCCAGCTATGCGTGCGTTGGTTCGTGAAACAACATTACAAGTAGAAGACTTAATTTATCCTATATTTATTGTTCCGGGAACAGCGGTGAAAGAAGAAATTTCTTCCTTGCCAGGACAATATCATGTGTCCGTGGACGAGGCTGTAAAATTGGCGAAAGAAGCCTATGACTTAGGTATTAAGGGAGTCGAAATTTTCGGCATTCCTACTTACAAAGATGAAGATGGTTCTTCTGCGTGGGATATGGAACAACCGGTACAGCAAGCAATTATGGCGATCCGTAAAGAAGTGCCAGAGTTGATCGTGATTTCCGACGTATGCCTTTGCCAATACACATCTACAGGTCATTGCGGTCATGTGGAACATCATGAAGTCATTAATGATGCTACGTTGCCATTATTGTGTAATGTAGCAGTGAGCCATGCGAAAGCGGGTGCTCACATGGTGGCACCATCTGACATGATGGATGGACGTATTGCTGCGATTCGTGAAGCCTTAGATGCAGCGGGATTTAGCCATGTATCTATTATGAGTTATGCGGCGAAGTATGCATCCGCCTATTATGGACCATTCCGTGATGCGGTCCATTCTGCACCGGGATTTGGAGACCGTAAAGGATACCAAATGGATGAGGCAAACCGTTTAGAAGCGTTGCGTGAAGTGGAACAAGATATCATCGAAGGGGCGGACATCATTATGATTAAACCAGCTCTATCCTATTTGGATATTGTACGCGAAGTACGGGATAACTTCGATTGTCCTTTAGCCGTTTACAATGTCAGCGGTGAATATGCCATGATTAAAACAGCAGCGGCAGCAGGTCTTGTAGATGAAAAACGCATTACTTTGGAAACCTTGCTATCCATGAAACGAGCAGGAGCAAAGATGATTATTACCTATCATGCCCTGGATGTGGCACGTTGGCTACAGGAAAAATAGTGTGGAAATATAGGAGCCATTATGTTTAGTTTAGAAAAATCAAAACAAGCCTTCGCAGAGGCTCGTACATATATGCCAGGTGGTGTGAACAGTCCTGTTCGCTCCTACCGCAGTGTAGGGGGCAATCCTCCTTTCATCAGTTCTGCTAGCGGATCTCGCATTTACGATATCGATGGCAATGAGTATATCGATTACGTGTTGTCCTGGGGTCCTATGATTCTAGGTCATGCGAATCCTGAAATCGTGGCGTCTATTTTGGAAGCCATCCCTCGTGGTACTAGTTATGGAGCACCAACACTGCTTGAAACAGAAGTGGCGAAAAAAATTCAAGCTTTCTATCCGTCGATGGAAATGGTACGCATGGTGAACTCTGGTACAGAATCTACTATGAGTGCCTTGCGTTTGGCTCGTGGCTATACAGGTCGTGACAAAATTGTGAAATTTATCGGCTGTTACCATGGTCATAGTGATAGCTTGTTAGTGAAAGCTGGTTCTGGCTTAGCTACCTTTGGCGTGCCAGATAGTCCCGGCGTGCCAACTGGTGTGGCAGAGGATACGATTACATTGCCATACAATGATTCTGATGCAGTTCGCCAATTGTTCGAGGCTCATGGTGAAAGTATTGCAGCCATCATCGTGGAACCAGTAGCAGGTAATATGGGCTGTGTACCTCCTGTGGAAGGATTCTTGGAGACTTTGCGTGAAGTAACGACAGAGCACGGTGCAGTCCTCATCTTTGATGAAGTGATGTGCGGATTCCGCTCCAGTTCTGGAGGGGCACAAAAATATTACAATGTCATTCCAGACTTAACATGCTTAGGTAAAATCGTAGGCGGTGGCTTACCAATGGCGGTATTCGGTGGCAAGAAAGAAATGATGTCTTCCATCGCTCCATCCGGTCCTGTGTACCAAGCAGGTACCTTGAGTGGTAATCCGGTAGCCATGGCGGCAGGTCTTGCTACCTTGTCTATGTTGCAAAAATATCCGAATGCATTCCGTCAAGTAGAGGAATCTACAGAAGCCTTATGCCAAGGATTAGAAGCAGCAGCGAAAGAAGTAGGTGTACCTGTAGTAGTACAACGAGTAGGATCTATGTTTACTCTCTTCTTCACAGATAAAGCAGTGCATAACTTCGATGACGCCAGCGCTTGTGATATGGAAGCGTTTAAAACATTCTTCCACTACAACTTGGAACGTGGCATCTATTATGCAGCCAGCCAATATGAAAGCAACTTCTTATCTACGTGCCATAGCGATCAAGATTTGGCATACACATTACAAATTGCAAAAGAAGCGTTTCAAGCTATTAAAGGGTAATATGAGTATTAACCTTTCTTATGAAGAGTAATGAAAACCGATAAAAACTAATAGTATGTCATAGCATACATGTATGAATAGAAAGGCCATACACATCGAAGATAATCTATGTTACACTAGATTATATAGAGTGTATGGCATTCTTTATACTCTGTAAATGCATGTTAACAGTTTCTAGTTTATATATAGGAGGTGTAATGATGAGTGTTTTAATCTCTCCGAAAGAATTACAAGAGCAATTAGATAGAGTGGTAGTCCTCGATGCTCGTGGCTTTGATGCCTATGCAGCAGCCCACATTCCGGGATCCTTTGCTATTGATATGGACGCACACATGAGTGGTCCTTTAGGGGTACACGGTGGTCGCCATCCTTTGCCAGACATGGCAGTACTAGCACAACGGTTGAGTGAATGCGGTGTGACCATGGATTCTCACATCGTGGTGTACGATGCGTGGATTTCCTTTGCCGGTCGGTTGCGGTTCTTGCTACTATACATGGGTTTCGCCAATGTGAAAGTCCTAGCTGGTGGCATTGAACGTTGGCATCGGGAAGGATACCCATTGACGCAAGAATCTATACCTACTATGGCAGATTCAAAACCGTTGGCCTATACATTACAAGACCATTTAGTGATGAGCCGTGATGAAGTGTTACACGCTAGCCAAACTGACAGTCATGTCATCATCGATGCGCGGGCTCCACAGCGATATGATGGATCGGTAGAGGATACGATGGATGGCATGACGGGACATGTACCAGGAGCAATCAATCATTTCTATGAATGGGGATTTACAGCTGATGGTGTACGTCCAATTGCAGAATTACAAACAGCTTATGGTGACTTAACTAAGGTGGAAAAACCTATCGTTGCCTATTGTGGTTCTGGTGTGACAGCAGCCAACTTAATGATTGCGTTAGCAGAAGTGGGTGTGGAACCAGCTATGTATGTAGGCAGTTCTAGCGATTGGGTGACTTATGAAGGGTTCCCGTTGGAAACAGGGGTTAATACATTATAGGTTTACACTGTCAGTATAGTAGATAGTGATTCAAAATGTTTTCAATATAATACGATAAAAAACAGAGGCCTTGATGATAGGACCTCTGTTTTTATATTCTATGTATTTTGTCATATGTGCATCATCATAAAGCATATGTAATGCATAGTATATAGGATGGAAAATTATATTGTAGTTTATAAGAATGATGCTAATGACTGGCTGTTGTAGTACGCCCTAATGTTACTTTCAAGAAGACCCCTGTTAATGCAATAATCATACCTGTCACGATAAACATGGTACTAAAGCCCCATTGAGATACGATGGCTGAACCACCTACAGCGCCCATAAAGTAGCCGAAGAATAGAGTGGACTGGTTGTAAGCAAAAATTTGCCCAGCTAAATGTTTTGGTGTAATACTCGCAATATAGGTGTTGATTCCTGGCAATAGTCCGCCTAATCCAAAGCCTAGTAAAAATCGAATGATACATAAGACGATAATAGAATCTGTAAAGGCTTGTGGAATTGTCAGGCATCCTACATAAATAAAACTTGTCCAAAGAATGAATTGAGGGCCTAATTTGTCGATGTAGCGACCGAGTACAGAGCTAGCTAACATTTGAGCAATCCCTGTAGATGTGAAAGCTAAACCAGCTAGTAATGCGATGTGTTCGTGGCCACGGCCTACAATATGTTGCACGAATACAGAAAGTATAGGAGCTGATGCCATGGTAGTGAAGGCAAAAATGAAAGAAGCGATAGATACGAAGATAAGACCTTTCCAATTGGAGATAGATTGTTGTAAGTCTTTGAAAGAAGGAGCTGGGCCCTTTACTTTAGGAGTAAAGTCTTCTTTTATGAATAATAAGGAAGATAAAAAAGCTATGCCTAGTAAAGCGGATACGACAAAAAAAGCATACCGAATACCAAAGGTACTTCCCATATAACCACCAATCATAGGTCCTAATAAGGAGCCTCCTAAGTTGGCAGCGGATAATAGACCTAAGGCCCAACCAGTTCTGGACTCTGGAGTTTGGGTGGCTACTAACGTAATGGATCCAGAAAAAAATCCAGATACCATACCATTTAGAATGCGGATCATCACAACATGTTCAGGGCTTTGTGCGAACCCAAGAAGTGCATTGGTGACCATCATTCCAAAACTAGCTCGTAGTAAAATTAATTTTCTTCCTTTTCTATCAGCTAGTTTTCCCCAAAAAGGTGAGACGAGGGCCACCATAAGATAGGTGACACCCATGGCGATACCAGACCAATTGGCAAGAGACCCTTGATCATGAACGCCTAGGTCCTGTAAATATAAGGGAATGAGAGGGGCTGCTTGACTGAGCCCCACCGATGCCATGAAGGCCCCGAATAAACAAACGTATAACGTGCGTTTCCAAAGTTCCATACTGACTCCTATGTACGTGTAGGTGAGCCTACTATAAAATTCCAACTATGTATGTATCTATGGTAGCATATCAGGGAGATTTATTATACCCCTAATCTAGGTATACCTCTAATAGTTTCTTGTAGGATTCCGAGTAGATTTTTATACATATGGTTCTAGCATTTATGATGTATGAGGAAGTACGACCGTTTGACTATATAATAGTGTCACAGTCAGAGGATATACGTTTCTAACATGGATAGAATGTGATAGGGTCTATTGCAACTACTCTGCAGATAGTATATAATTGTATCTGTATTTGACAACGATATATATTAATACGTTGATAAAGACGGTCATGCAAGGTAGCTCCGAGCGAGTGAGGGATGGTGAAAGCCTCATGGGTGAATGCATGGCGGATCACTTTTGAGTATATGTTGGGGAGCCCGTACTGGGGGTACTCACATCGGTGGACACCGTTATATGTTTGAGCGATGATTCGTTGGGGGTATCTTTCACAAGAATCATCAGTAGGGTGGTACCACGGATTTGCATTCGTCCCTTCGGGGAGCGGGTGCTTTTTTTATTGAGAGGAGAAATAGAATGTCTAATGAAGTGGATTATGGTAAGACCTTGCACTTGCCTGAAACAGAATTTCCTATGCGCGGTAATTTGCCAAAGCGCGAACCAGAATTTATCAAGTTTTGGGAAGATAATAAAATTTATGAAAAACGCTTAGCGAAAAATAAAGGTAAAAAATCTTTTATTTTGCACGATGGCCCTCCCTATGCGAATGGTAAATTGCACATCGGTCATGCCTTGAACAAAACATTAAAAGACATTGTGATGAAATATAAAACAATGCAAGGCCATTACACACCATACATTCCTGGTTGGGATACACATGGTCTTCCTATCGAGCATGCAGTTATCAAAAACACTGGATTGAATCGTCATGAAATGAGTCCATTGGATCTTCGCAATCAATGTCGTGAATACGCATTGAATTGTGTAGAAGAACAAAAGAAAGATTTCATCCGTTTCGGTGTGCTTGGTGAATGGGATCGTCCTTATTTAACATTGCGCCCTGAGTTCGAAGTGAAACAAATCGGCGTATTTGGTGAAATGGCGAAACGTGGCTACATCTACAAAGGTTTGAAAACTGTGTACTGGTGTACGCATTGTGAAACTGCTTTGGCGGAAGCGGAAATTGAATATGCTGAGAAAAAATCTTTCTCCATCTATGTTAAATTTGCTTACGTAAACGGTGCTGACAGCACATTGCCAGCAGGTTTTGACACTAGCAAATTGTTTTCCGTCATCTGGACAACAACTCCTTGGACAATGCCTGCCAACCAAGCTATCTCTGTGAACCCAGAATTAGATTACTCTTGGGTGAAAATCGGCGATGAGGCATGGTTATTAGCGAATGGTTTAATCGAAACAGCTACCAAAGAAATGGGCGTAGAATCCTATGAAGTGTTGAATACGTTCAAAGGTAGCGAATTAGAATTGGCGAACTTTAAACATCCATTTGCAGATCGTAATGCTCCTATCTTGTTGGGTTCTCACGTTACATTAGACGCTGGTACAGGTTGCGTACATACAGCTCCTGCTCATGGTGAAGATGACTTTAATGTAGTAAAAGCATACAAAGATGCGGGTAAAATCGACTTTGAAATTTTATCTTTAGTAGATGCTACTGGTCGTTATATTGCCAAAGTAGATGAACCTCGCTATGGTGATACAGAACAACCACTAGCGGGCGTTGAAATCCATGATGCAGAAGTGCCAGTGATCAAAATCTTGGCTCACAATGGTGCATTGGTGCAAAAAGGCAATATCCGCCACCAATATGCTCATTGCTGGCGTTGTAAAAACCCTGTTATCTATCGTGCTACAGAACAATGGTTCTCCTCTGTGGATGGCTACCGTCAAGAAGCTTTGAAAGCCATCGATGAACAAGTACAATGGATTCCTAAATGGGGCCATGACCGTATTTATAATATGATCGCAGACCGTGGGGACTGGGTTATCTCTCGTCAACGTGCGTGGGGTGTGCCAATTCCTATCTACTATTGTGATCATTGTGGAGAGCACATCATCAATGATGATACTATCTCTTCCTTACAAGAATGGTTTGCCAAAGAAGGCTCTAATGCTTGGTGGGCTCATGAAGCGAAAGAATTATTGCCAGCAGGATTCACATGTCCATCTTGTGGACATGATTCTTTCCACAAAGAAACAGATATCATGGACGTATGGTTCGACAGCGGTAGCTCTTGGTCTGGCGTATTGGAACAAAATGAAATGGATGTGCCTTGCGCTATGTACTTAGAAGGTTCTGACCAACATCGCGGTTGGTTTAACTCTTCTTTGTTAACAGGTATCGCTACACGTGGTCATGCACCATACAACGCCGTATTGACTCACGGTTTCGTAGTGGACGGGGAAGGCCGTAAAATGTCTAAATCTGTAGGCAATACAGTGGCTCCTTCTGATATCATCGATGTACACGGTGCTGACGTAATGCGTTTGTGGGTATCCTCTGCAGATTACCAAGCAGACGTGCGTTTGTCCAAAGACATCGTAAAACAATTGGCAGAAGTATATCGTAAAATCCGTAACACATTCCGTTTCTTGTTGGGTAACTTAGATAACTTTAACCCTAACACTGATAAAGTAGCTTATAAAGAGTTAACAGAATTGGATCGTTGGGCGTTGCATCGTTTAGAAGAAGTTCGTCAAAAAGTAACAAATGCTTACGAAAACTATGAATTCCACATCTTGTATCACACAATCCATAACTTCTGTACCGTAGATTTATCTTCCTTCTACTTAGACGTGTTGAAAGATACAATGTATGCAGAGAAAGAAAACAACGTAGCTCGTCGTAGTGCGCAAACTGCTATCTATGAAATTTTGACAACATTAGTTAAAATGGTGTCCCCAGTTCTTTCTTTCACAGCTGAAGAAGTATGGCAATACATGCCAAAAGAAGATGGTATGGAAGAAAGCGTGATGCTAGCCGATTGGCCACAAGGTCATGCAGAGCATGTGGATGCGGAATTGTCTGCACGTTGGGCAACGATGTTAGACCTTCGTAGCGAAATGACAAGAGCTTTAGAAGGCGCTCGCCGTGATAAAGCCATCGGTCACTCCTTGGATGCATCCATCACTATCTATGCAGATGGCGATGCGTACCAAGCATTGACTGGATTCGCTGATTCCCTAGCTAGCTTGTTGATCGTGTCTGAAGCACATGTAGTAGAAGGCCGTGACAATGCACCAGCTAACGCAGTAACAGTAGAAGATGGAGCATTATCCATTGTGGTAACTCCATCTGCCTTAGAAAAATGTGAACGCTGCTGGATTCACCGCGACACAGTTGGTCAAGATACAGATCATCCAACATTATGTGCTCGTTGTGCTGACGTAGTAAAGGGATAATGATAATAGCATAAGTAGTCAAAGGTTTAAGTACTATCAACTAGGTAAGGCAAGGGAGTGTATTATTTCCTTGCCTACTTTCTAACAAAGGAGATACCCTATGAACGTATTGATTGTGATAGACATGCAACATGATTTTATTGATGGAACATTAGGTTCACCGCAGGCGCAGGCTATTGTACCGGCGGTACGTGAAAAAATCCGCAATTTTACTGGTCCTATTGTGTTCACTCGTGATACCCACGATGGCGGTTATCTTGAAAGCCAAGAGGGGAAACATTTGCCGGTGGAACATTGTGCCCGTGGCACCAAAGGTTGGGAAATTGCAGATGATCTATTGGAAGTGGCTCGTGAACGAGGTCAACGGGTGGATGTACTGGATAAACCTAACTTTGGGTCCTTAGATTTGTTGGCCCATCTTAAAGGAATGCATGAAGAGGAACCTATCGAATCTTTAACCTTGATTGGTTTATGTACGGATATTTGCGTGGTTTCCAATGCTTTGATTCTAAAAGCAGGATTGCCAGAAATTCCGCTTCATGTGGATCCGAAGTGTTGCGCAGGGGTGACCCAAGAATCCCATGAAGCGGCACTATTGACTATGAAGATGTGTCAGTGTATTGTGGAAGAGTGACATGTGGGGAGCCTCGTAGTATACTAAGGCTAGGAGGCTTGCTTATGTATTTTTATATTAATGATACCTGCGTTTGTTGTGCAGGGTGTGCTATGGATTGCCCTGCAGAGGCTATTACACGCAAAGGTGATCGCTATGTCATCCATCAGGACATGTGCATTCACTGTGGTGACTGTTATGCTATATGCCCAGTAGGTGCCGTGCAGATGGTAAAGAAAAAGGACTTGGATACGAACGAATAAAATGTTTGTGTACCAAGTCTTTTTTAGTTATTAATGGTATGGAGTATTACATGGTATTCGTACTATGGGGAACTTTCAGTATAATAGCTATTGACAAATAGATATAAGAAGATTATAATATTTAATTGCAAAAAAGTCACTATAACATTGAATTGATGAAGGAATATATCTAAGGTTGTGCTGAAATGAGGAAAGCAAGGTTCACAAGAAAAAATTACGAGCCTTGCTTATTTTGTCATTGGTCAGCAGGAAAACTGAGACCTGGAATCGTCTGCAGTCATACCGTTATAGAATATGTAAGCCAATTATTATGAGGGGTGAAAAGAACATGTTCAAACCTGAGCAAGTGGGTAAGCGTACTCGATATACCTACGCTAAGATCAACGAAGTTCTCGAAATGCCACATTTGTTAGACGTGCAACGCAAGTCCTATGAGTGGTTTTTAGAGAGCGGTTTACAAGATATTTTTAACGATATTTCTCCGATTAAAGACAATTCAGGAAAGTTAGCTCTTTCCTTTGAAGGTTTCAGCCTTGGAGAACCAAAATATGACATTAACGAATGCAAAAATCGTGATGCTACGTATGCAGCACCATTGCGCGTCAATGTTCGTCTCGTTAACAATGATCCAGAAAATCCAGATATTAAAGAACAAGAAGTATTTATGGGCGACTTCCCATTGATGACAGATACAGGAACTTTCATCATCAATGGTGCGGAACGTGTTATCGTATCCCAATTAGTTCGTTCTCCAGGTGTGTACTACGGTGGCAGTATCGATACCATGGGTAACCGTTTGTATGATTCCACAGTGATTCCGAACCGTGGTGCTTGGATCGAGTTAGAAAAAGATGCGAACGACATTGTGTCCGTACGTATCGACCGTAACCGTAAATTACCAGCTACAGTATTAGTACGTGCATTAGGTTGGGAAACTAACGAATCCATCTTGGAATTATTCTGGAATGGACAAGTGGATGAAAATGGTCATCCTGAATACGATGAACGTTTACTTCGTACATTAGAAAAAGACAGCACACAATCCTCTGATGAAGCATTAGTAGAAATCTACAAAAAACTTCGTCCAGGCGAACCACCAACTGTGGAAAGTGCTCGTAACTTATTCGATAACTTATTCTTTGATCCTCGTCGCTATGATTTAGCTCGTGTAGGTCGTTATAAATTAAATAAAAAATTAGGCTGGCGTCAACGCATGTTCGGTCAAACTTTGGCAGAACCAATCGTAGACGAAAATGGTGAAATCATCGTAGAAGCGAATACTTATGTGAACGAAGAAGTTCTTGACGTAGTGGCTAATAGCGGTGTATATAGCGGTGATGTAGTACCTGAGTTCTTCGTAGTGAATACAGATGGCACTGTAGTAAAAGTGATTTGTAACAATAGCAATTTGCCATTTAGTCATCGTACTGTGACTCGTGAAGATATGATTGCTAACGTAAGTTACATGATGAACTTGATCGAAAACATTGGTCAAACTGATGATATTGACCATTTGGGTAACCGTCGTCTTCGTTGCGTAGGCGAATTGTTGCAAAACCAATTCCGTATCGGTTTAACTCGTATGGAACGTGTGGTAAAAGAACGTATGACAATCCAAGACGTATCTGTTATTACACCACAAGCATTATTGAATATCCGTCCAGTTGTGGCAGCGATCAAAGAATTCTTTGGTTCTTCTCAGTTGTCTCAGTTTATGGACCAAACTAACCCATTGGGTGAATTGACACATAAACGTCGTCTATCCGCGTTAGGACCTGGTGGTTTATCTCGTGAGCGTGCAGGCTTCGAAGTTCGTGACGTGCATCATTCCCATTATGGTCGTATGTGTCCAATCGAAACTCCAGAGGGTCCAAACATCGGTTTGATTAACTCCTTGTCTAACTATGCGAAAGTGAATGAATTTGGTTTCATCGAAGCACCATACCGTAAAATTGAAAAAGTATATGGTACAGGCGAAGATGCTAACAAAGTATTGAAAGTTCGTGTTACAGACCAAGTTGTATATATGACAGCAGATGAAGAAGAAGGCATGACAATTGCCCAAGCGAACTCTCGCATTGATGAAGAAGGTTACTTCGTATCTGAGAACATTGCATGTCGTCGTGGTCATGATGTATTAGAAGTATCTCCAGATAAAGTAGACTACATGGACGTAAGCCCAAAAGAAGTAGTATCTATCGGTACTGCTATGATTCCATTCTTAGAAAATGACGATGCGAACCGTGCCTTGATGGGTGCGAACATGCAGCGTCAAGCGGTGCCTCTACTTCGTGCACAAGCACCTTTAGTAGGTACAGGTATGGAATACAAAGCGGCAACAGACTCCGGTGTTTGCGTATTAGCAAAAGAGGCTGGTATTGTTACACGTTGTTGGGGTAATGAAGTCCATGTACAACGTGATAATGGTCGTGTAGACGTATATAAAATGAACAAATTCATGCGTTCTAACCAATCTACATGCTTTAACCAAAAACCAATCGTATACCGTGGTCAATCCGTGGTGAAAGGTCAAGTATTGGCAGATGGTCCAGCGACAGATGGAGGCGAATTAGCATTAGGTTTCAACGTATTGGTAGCGTTCATGCCTTGGGAAGGTTATAACTACGAGGATGCGATTTTATTAAGTGAAGAACTTTGTAAAGAAGATATCTACACATCCATCCATATCGAAGAGTACGAATGTGATGCTCGTGATACGAAATTAGGTGCCGAAGAAATCACTCGTGAATTGCCAAATACTGGTGATGATAACCTTAAAAACTTGGATGAAAATGGTATTATCTGCATCGGTGCAGAAGTTAAACCGGGTGATATCTTAGTTGGTAAAGTAACTCCTAAAGGGGAAACTGAATTAACTCCAGAAGAACGCTTATTACGCGCTATTTTTGGCGACAAAGAACGTGAAGTTCGCGATACTTCCTTGCGTGTACCACATGGTGAAGCAGGTAAAATTGTGGATGTTAAAATCTTCACTCGTGAAAACGGTGACGAGTTACAACCAGGTGTAAATAAAGTAGTTCGTGTATATATTGCGCAAAAACGTAAAATCCACGAAGGCGATAAAATGGCGGGTCGTCATGGTAACAAAGGTGTCGTTTCTCGCGTTATGCGTCAAGAAGATATGCCATTCTTACCAGATGGTACACCAGTACAAATCGTATTGAACCCATTAGGCGTACCGTCTCGTATGAACATCGGACAGGTATTGGAAACGCATTTAGGTTGGGCAGTACAAGGATTAGGTATGCAAATTAAGGCAACTGATCTAAAAATCAAAGAAGTACTGAAAGAAGCTAAATTAAACGGTACATATTGGGATGAAATTGATGGCATCAAAGATATCTATGCAGAAATTGAAAGTTTAGAACAAGCCATTGCAGATCCTATGATTGCTAACTACCTTGAAACAGATAAACAAATTGATAGTCAAAAAGTAGTAGCCTTAGATAAAATTTTACATCGAGCTCAAGAAAAATTTGAAGATCTTGGTGGAGAAAAACGCTATAACTTCTTATTGGCTGAAGAAAAACGTATCTATGAATTAGGCATTGAAACATTTGATGATGTAGAAGCCGAACGTCCAGAAATGGAGCCAGCCTTAGAAGAGGAATTGCGTGCAATTCGTCGTGTAGTATATGTGATTGAAACGATTCAGCAAGTTCGTGAAAAACGTAGTCATTTACGTACTGAATTGGAAAAATTTGGTTATGACTATGATATGTATGGTATGCCAAAACCTGACGTGGCTGGTATTCATATTGCGACACCAGTATTTGATGGTGCTCATGAAAGTGATGTGTTCGATACACTTAGCATAGCTGGTCGTGATGATGATGGTAAAACTGTATTATACGATGGCCGTACAGGCGAGAAAATGGATAACAAAGTTACCGTTGGTTACGTATACATGTTAAAACTTCACCATCTAGTAGATGATAAAATCCATGCTCGTTCTACTGGTCCGTACTCTCTTGTTACACAACAACCATTGGGTGGTAAAGCTCAATTCGGTGGACAACGTTTCGGTGAGATGGAAGTGTGGGCTCTTGAAGCGTATGGCGCAGCGTATACACTACAAGAGTTGTTAACTGTGAAATCTGACGATGTTGTGGGCCGTGTAAAAGCTTACGAAAAAATCGTAAAAGGTGAAAATATTCCTGAACCTGGTGTACCTGAATCTTTCAAAGTATTGTTGAAAGAATTGCAAAGTATTGGCCTTGACGTAAAAATCTTGAATGAAGATCAAGAAGAAGTTCTTATCAAAGAATTAGATGATGAGGATGTACCGCGTCATGATGATATTCGTGAAGTGATGGAAGAAGGTACAACTGAAGCTACAGCAGAAGGAGAAGCTTCCACAGTAGAAGGAACACCTGACGGATACATTGTAGAAGAAGAGCCTGTAACAGCAGGTGAAGAAGATGATATTATCAGCCAAATCAGTGGCTATGTAGAATCTTCTGATAATGAGTAAGTACCACTATCTCGTAAAGGAGGGAGCATACAGTGCTAGACGTAAATGAATTTGATTCCATGCGAATCGGTTTAGCTTCACCACAACAAATTTTGGAGTGGTCTCATGGAGAAGTTAAAAAACCTGAAACAATTAACTACCGCACCTTAAAACCAGAGCGAGATGGTTTATTCTGTGAGCGCATTTTCGGACCAACAAAGGACTGGGAATGTCATTGTGGAAAATATAAACGCATCCGTTATAAAGGTGTTGTCTGTGATAAATGTGGTGTAGAAGTTACTCGTGCTAAAGTGCGTCGTGAACGTATGGGCCATATTGAATTGGCTACACCAGTGTCTCATATTTGGTATTTCAAGGGTATCCCATCTCGCATGGGATTGATCCTTGACATATCCCCTCGTTCCTTGGAACGTGTATTATACTTTGCTGCGTATATCGTAGTGGATCCAGGTCAATCTCCATTGTCTAAACAACAATTGTTATTTGAAACTGAATTCCGTGAATACGAAGCCATGTTCAATGATGCTGACTATAAAATCGGTGGTAAAAGTGTCATCATTGAAACCATTGCACAACGTCGTGAACGTTTGCAATTAATCAATTCTGCAAAACACAAAGAAGAAGTGAATGCAGAGCTTGCGGCGAATACAGAAATTCCAGAAGAAGAAAAAGAATACGAAGTATTAACTCGTGAAGAAAAATTAGAGCTTGGTGCCTTAGAAGAGAATACATTCGTGTGTATCGATATGGGTGCAGAAGCGATTAAAGAATTACTTTGCGAATTAGACTTAGAAGCATTGAATGATGAGTTGCGCAGTGAATTAGAAACTGCTACAGGTCAACGTAAAGTTCGTGCCGTTCGCCGTTTAGAAGTAGTAGAAGCATTCCGTCAATCTGGCAATCGCCCAGAATGGATGATCATGGATGTAGTACCAGTTATCCCACCTGAATTACGCCCAATGGTGCAATTAGATGGTGGTCGTTTCGCTACCTCTGACTTGAATGATTTGTATCGTCGTGTTATCAATCGTAATAACCGTTTAAAACGTTTACTGGATTTAGGCGCTCCTGATATTATCGTGCGCAACGAAAAACGTATGCTACAAGAAGCTGTGGATGCGTTGATTGACAATGGTCGTCGTGGCCGTCCTGTGACTGGTCCTGGCAACCGTCCATTGAAATCCTTATCCGATATGTTAAAAGGTAAGCAAGGTCGCTTCCGTCAAAACTTGTTGGGTAAACGTGTTGACTATTCCGGCCGTTCCGTTATCGTAGTTGGTCCAGAATTGAAAATGCATCAATGTGGTCTTCCAAAAGAGATGGCATTGGAATTATTCAAGCCATTCGTTATGAAACGATTGGTAGAACGTGGACAAGCTAGCAATATTAAAGCCGCAAAACGTCAAGTAGAGCGTATCGGTGCTGGTGTTTGGGAAGCTTTAGAAGAAGTTATTAAAGAACATCCAGTATTACTAAACCGTGCCCCTACATTGCATAGATTAGGTATCCAAGCCTTCGAACCAATCCTTTGGGAAGGCCGTGCTATCAAATTGCATCCATTAGTATGTACAGCCTTCAACGCCGACTTTGACGGTGACCAAATGGCGTGTCACTTACCATTGTCCGTAGAAGCACAATCAGAAGCACGTACCTTGATGCTTTCATCCCATAACATCTTATCTACTAAAGATGGTAAACCAGTAGCAGTTCCATCTCAGGATATGATCTTGGGTACTTACTACCTAACAGTAGTTCGTAAAGGTACAGAAGATAAGGCAAAACGCTTTGCAAATTATGATGAAGTGATGTTGGCATATGATTCTGGCGCCATCGGCTTACAAGACGTTATCTACATTCGTATCGAAGGATATGGTCTAGTTAAAACGACAGCAGGTCGTTTGATATTCAACGAAGCTTTATATCCAGAAATCCGTCAATTTGTGAAAGAAGAAGACGGCACATGGTCCTTGGGTAAAGTCATGGATAAGAAAATGGTTGGTAAATTAGTCGACCAATGTTTCCAAGCGTTCGGCAACGAAAAAACTGCAGAACTATTGGACCGTATTAAATCCTTGGGCTATTCCTTTGCTCGCCGTGCTGGTATGACAATTGCTATTGCGGATATCAAAGTACCAGAAGTAAAAGCTGGTATCGTAGAAGAAGCAGATACAGAAGTTAATAAAGTATCCCGTCTATATCGTCGTGGTTTAATTACAGAAGAAGAACGTTACCGTAAAACGATCGAACTTTGGAATGAAGCTATCGACAATGTAACAGAAGCCATGATGGATAATATGGCGGCTGACCAAGATGGTTTCAACCCAGTATATATGATGGCGATTTCCGGAGCCCGTGGTAACAAACAACAGATCCGTCAGTTAGCGGGTATGCGTGGTTTGATGGCGGATCCATCTGGTCGTATCATCGACTTGCCTATTAAAGCAAACTTTAAAGAAGGTTTGACTGTATTGGATTACTTTACGTCCTCTCACGGTGCTCGTAAAGGTTTGGCCGATACAGCCCTTCGTACAGCTGACTCCGGTTACTTAACACGTCGTCTTGTTGACGTATCTCAAGACGTAATCGTTCGTGAGGAAGATTGCGATGTGGTAGGTATCGACTTAGCTCGTGAAAGAGCTCGCTTAGCGCGTAATACAAAAGATGCGTTAACATACTTGAAAGATGATTTAATCGGTCGTGTATTGGATCGCGATGTAGTGGATCCTATGACTGGTGAAGTGATTGCTGACGCTGAAAGCATCGTAACAGAAGCAACTATTGAAGCATTAGCAGAATCTCAAGTGAAATCTATCGCATTACGTGGCGCACAATTGGGCAGCGATAGCGACATCAACCATACTAATATTGTTCAAACCATTGCGTTAGGTGAAGTGGATGATACCATTCGCACGACATTACGCAATACAATGATTGAAAACATGTTGGGTAAAGATACTGTGTATCCTGTTATTGATAGTGAAGGTGTAGAAATCTTCCCTGCTCATACAGCATTAACAGAAGAAGCTATCGAAGCTATCTTAAACTCTGATGTAAAAGAAGTTCAAGTACGCAACAATGAAATTCATGGCATTGAAGTAGAAGCTATCGTGGAAGGTACTGGCGTTATCGAACCATTGAAAGATCGTATCGTGGGCCGTACAGCAGCAGAAGAATTAATCAATAAAGAAACTGGTGAAGTCATCGTTCCATTGAATGGTGAAATTACTGATGAATTAGCTGATGAAGTAGTAAAACATTACGACACAGTGAAAATCCGTTCTGTATTGACTTGTCGTTCTCCATATGGCGTATGTATGAAATGTTATGGCCGTGACTTAGGTACTGGTGGACAAGTACAAGTTGGTGAAGCAGTAGGTATTATTGCGGCACAATCCATCGGTGAACCAGGTACACAGTTAACAATGCGTACATTCCATACAGGCGGTGTTGCCGGTGATGATATCACACAAGGTTTACCTCGTGTCGAAGAATTGTTTGAAGCACGTCGTCCAAAACGTAATGCTATCATTGCAGAAGTAGAAGGTACTGTACGTGTCGTTCCTAACGATAATAAAAAAGGCACCAATACCATCTTCATTACTACAGCTGAGGGTGAAGAGTTTGATTACTTAATCCCTTATGGATCTCGCATCATTGTGAAAGATGGTGACGTAGTATCTTTAGGCGCACGTTTAACAGAAGGTTCCATTAACCCTCATGACATTATGCGTGTAATGGGTACAGAAGCAACGCAACGTTACCTAGTATATGAAGTACAAAAAGTATACAAATCTCAAGGTGTAGAAATTAACGATAAACACATCGAGGTTATCGTTCGTCAAATGTTACATAAAGTGAAAATTGAAGATGCTGGCGATGCAGATGTATTACCAGGAGATTCTATCGATGTAAATACATTTGAAGATGAAAACCGTCGTTTACGCTTAAATGGTAAAAAAGAAGCTACTGGTGTTCGTACACTATTGGGTATTACCAAAGCAGCCTTGGCAACCGACAGCTTCTTGTCAGCAGCTTCCTTCCAAGAAACAACACGTGTTCTTACAGAAGCAGCGATCAAAGGTAAAATTGATCCATTACTTGGCTTAAAAGAAAATGTTATCATTGGTAAATTAATACCAGCTGGTACAGGCATGAGCCGCTATCGTAAAATTAAGGTAATAAAACATACGCCTGAATTAGAAGATCTAGTAGTGGATACAGAAGTAGTCAGTGCAGATGTAGCAAGTGAAACTACAGATGTAGAGACAGCAGAATAATATAAGACAATCAGACGAGCATAGATAGCTAGTTAACATTGTTGGAAGGAATAGCGGATAACAACCTGCAGGAAGTTATCCGCTTATTTCTTTATGTCATATAAAAAATAATTTTGTTATATCAATTTCGCATAGATAAAATACAAAAAAGAAAATACAATGCATATACATACAAATAAAGCACGATAACTGTATAAAACCAACTCAAAATATACAAAAAAACATATTTTTGAATCGCACGGAAGCATGTACATATAAAATGCTTTATTCTAGCGATTTGTAAGGGATAAAATCGTTTGACAGGGCATATAAACAATGGTACACTAGTAAAGTGTTTAAGGAGCAGTGCGCCCTAAAGCAAGTAACGAATAAGAAGGAGACGCATATGACAATCGATATGCTTTCAAATGCAAATCTCATAATAGGAGCGAAACAAACCCGCAAAGCCGTGGGACGCGATGAAGTAGAGTGTGTATTTGTAGGTCTTGATAGCGATGACCGAATTATCTTGCCGATTCTGGAAATTTGTTTAGAGCACAATGTGCCTGTAGATCGAAATCATACGATGGAAGAACTTGGGCAAGCTGCTCATATTAAAGTAGGAGCTGCCGCAATCGGCGTGCTTCGCTAGTTTTGGTAATATCCGAACGATATATTATCGAGCGGATCAATTATAAATCTAATTGTTTGGAAAGGAGGTGCCCACATGCCAACTATTAACCAGTTAGTACGTAAAGGCCGTAAAACTTTAGTGCGTAAATCTGACTCTCCAGCTTTGAAAGAGTGTCCACAAAAACGTGGTGTTTGTACTCGTGTATACACAGCTACGCCTAAAAAACCGAACTCCGCGCTTCGTAAAGTTGCCCGTGTTCGTTTGACAAACGGTATTGAAGTAACTGCATACATCCCAGGCATTGGTCACAATTTACAAGAACACAGCGTTGTACTTATCAGAGGCGGTCGTGTTAAGGACCTTCCTGGTGTGCGTTATCACATCGTTCGTGGTGCATTGGATACAGCTGGCGTACAAAATCGTATGCAAAGCCGCTCCAAATATGGCGCGAAACGTGCTAAAAAATAATTTAGCATAAGATTAGAGAACACACATCGTTAAAGGAGGAATTGACATGCCAAGAAAAGGCCCTGTTGTGAAACGCGATGTACTACCAGATCCGGTGTACAATAGCAAATTAGTAACACGTTTCATTAACAAAGTAATGTACGATGGCAAAAAAGGCATTGCTGAATCCATCGTATATGATGCATTTGAAATTATTCGTTCCAAAATGGGTCAAGACCCTATGGAAGTTTTTGATCAGGCTTTAAAAAATGTAATGCCTGTATTAGAAGTACGTGCTCGCCGTATCGGTGGTGCTAACTACCAAGTGCCGGTTGAAGTTCGTGCTGATCGCCGTTTATCTCTAGGTATTCGCTGGATGGTAAACTATGCTCGTCTTCGTGGTGAACGCACTATGAAAGAACGTTTAGCAGGCGAATTAATGGACGCGTTCAATAATACTGGCGCAGCTATTAAGAAAAAAGAAGATACTCATAAAATGGCAGAGGCTAATAAAGCATTTGCTCATTACAAATGGTAATTAGTTAAGGAGAAATATAGTGGCAAGAGAAGTTTCTTTAGAGAAAACTCGTAATATCGGTATCATGGCTCACATCGATGCTGGTAAAACAACCACAACGGAACGTATCCTTTACTATACTGGTCGAGTTCACAAAATCGGTGAAGTACATGAAGGTGCTGCTACGATGGACTGGATGGAGCAGGAGCAAGAACGTGGTATCACTATCACGTCCGCTGCGACTACTACTCAATGGAAAGGTCATCGCATCAACATTATCGATACTCCTGGTCACGTAGACTTTACAGTAGAAGTAGAACGTTCCCTTCGTGTATTAGACGGTTCCGTAGCTGTATTCAGTGCGAAAGGTGGCGTAGAGCCTCAATCTGAAACAGTATGGCGTCAAGCGGATAAATACGGCGTACCTCGTATCGCTTATGTAAATAAAATGGATACAGTAGGTGCTGACTTCTTCCGCGTAGTTGATATGATGAAAGCTCGTTTAGGTGCTAATAGCGTAGCTATCCAAGTGCCTATCGGTGCAGAAGACACTTTCAAAGGTATCATTGACTTGGTAACTATGAAAGCTGAAATCTACATCAGTGATGACGGAAAAGAATACGAAATCACTGAAATTCCAGAAGAATATGCTGATGTTGCAGCAGAGCGTCGTGAAATGTTAGTGGATGCAGTTGCTGAAACTGATGACGAATTGATGGAAAAATATTTGGAAGGTGAAGAAATTTCTGAAGAACAAATTAAAGCAGCTCTTCGTAAAGCTGTGTGTGAAAACACATTGTTCCCAGTTCTTTGCGGTTCTTCCTACAAAAACAAAGGTGTACAAATGTTGTTAGATGCTGTAGTTGACTACATGCCAGCTCCAACAGATGTACCAGCGATTAAAGGTATCGACCCTAACACTGGTGAAGAGACAACTCGTCCTTCCACTGATGACGGTCCTTTCGCTGCATTAGCCTTCAAAATTATGGCTGACCCTTATGTTGGTAAATTAGCGTTCTTCCGTGTGTACTCCGGTACATTAGAGTCTGGTTCTTATGTATTCAACTCTACAAAAGGTAAAAAAGAACGTATCGGCCGTATCTTGCAAATGCATGCTAACAGCCGTCAAGAAATCGACCGCGTATACGCTGGTGACATCGCTGCAGCAGTAGGTCTTAAAGATACTACTACTGGCGATACACTTTGCGATGACAAAGCGCAAGTTATTCTTGAATCCATGGAATTCCCAGAACCAGTTATCTCTGTTGCTGTGGAACCAAAAACTAAAGCGGACCAAGAAAAAATGGGTATGGCATTAGCTCGTTTGGCTGAAGAAGATCCAACTTTCAAAGTTCGTACTGATGAAGAAACTGGTCAAACAATCATTTCCGGTATGGGTGAGCTTCACCTTGACATCATCGTTGACCGTATGAACCGTGAGTTCAAAGTTGACTGTAATGTAGGTAAACCTCAAGTAGCATACCGCGAAACAATTCGTAAAGCAGTTAAATCTGAAGGTAAATTTGTTCGCCAATCTGGTGGTAAAGGTCAATACGGCCATTGCTGGTTGGAAATCATTCCTCAAGAGCCAGGTGCTGGTTTCGAATTTGAAAATAAAGTTGTTGGTGGTTCTATTCCTCGTGAATACATTGGACCAGTTGAGAACGGTGTTAAAGAGGCTATGGAATCCGGTGTTATCGCTGGTTATCCAATGGTTGACATCAAAGTTATCGTATTTGACGGTTCTTACCATGATGTTGACTCCTCTGAAATGGCCTTCAAAATTGCAGGTTCCATGGGCTTCAAAGAGGGTGCTCGTAAAGCTGACCCAGCATTACTTGAACCATACATGGCTGTTGAAGTAGAAGTTCCTGAAGAATACATGGGCGACGTAATCGGTGATTTGAACTCCCGTCGTGGCCGTATGGATGGAATGGAAGCTCGCAACGGCTCCCAACATATCAAAGCATATGTTCCATTGAGCGAAATGTTCGGATATGCTACTGACCTTCGTTCCAAAACACAAGGTCGCGGTAACTACTCCATGACATTCGATCATTATGAAGAAGTGCCTAAGAAAATTGCTGAAGAAATTCAAGCTAAGAAAAATGGCTAATCAAAAGTGTATCTAGTGGGGCGTACAGCCCCACAGGATTACTATATATAAAGTTTTAATTATCCGGGAGGACAATTCAAAATGGCAAAAGCAAAATTTGAACGTAATAAGCCACACGTTAACATTGGTACTATCGGTCACGTTGACCATGGTAAAACTACTTTAACAGCAGCAATCACTAAAGTTCTTGCTGAAAAAGGTCAAGCTGACTTCCAAGACTACAGCATGATCGACAAAGCTCCAGAAGAACGTGAACGCGGTATCACAATCAACACTGCACACGTAGAGTACGAAACAGACACTCGTCACTATGCACACGTTGACTGCCCAGGCCATGCTGACTATGTTAAAAACATGATCACTGGTGCTGCTCAAATGGACGGCGCTATCCTAGTTGTATCCGCAGCTGACGGCCCTATGCCACAAACTCGTGAGCACATCTTGTTAGCTCGCCAAGTTGGTGTACCAGCTATCGTTGTATTCATGAACAAAAAAGACATGGTTGACGATGAAGAATTATTAGAATTAGTAGAAATGGAAATCCGTGAATTGCTTTCCAGCTACGAATTCCCTGGCGATGACATCCCAGTTGTGGCAGGTTCTGCATTGAAAGCATTAGAAGGCGACGCTACATACGTAGAAGCAATCAACGAATTGATGGCTCGCGTTGACGAATACATCCCAACTCCAGAACGTGATACAGACAAAACATTCTTGATGCCTGTCGAAGACGTGTTCACAATCACTGGTCGTGGTACAGTAGCAACTGGCCGTGTAGAACGTGGTCAAATCAACGTAGGTGACGTAGTAGAAATCGTTGGTCTTCAAGAAGAACCATCCAGCACTACAGTTACAGGTCTTGAAATGTTCCGTAAACTTTTGGAATCTGCAGTAGCAGGTGACAACGTAGGGGCACTTCTTCGCGGTATCGACCGTAAAGACATCGAACGTGGTCAAGTATTGGCTAAACCAGGTTCCATCAAACCTCACACTAAATTCAAAGCAGAAGTATACGTGTTGACAAAAGAAGAAGGTGGCCGTCATACTCCATTCTTCTCCAACTACCGTCCACAATTCTACTTCCGTACAACTGACGTAACTGGCGTTATCAGCTTACCAGAAGGTACAGAAATGTGTATGCCTGGTGATAACATCACTATGAACATCGAGCTTATCACTCCAATCGCTATTGAAGAAGGTTTACGTTTCGCGATTCGCGAAGGTGGCCATACAGTAGGCGCTGGTGTTGTTACAGCTATCGAAGCATAATCTGACTGAAAGATTATCTATATAAACCGTGCAATCAAGGAGCGGCAAACTTGCCGCTCTTAGGTTGTGTATAAACTATGATATAGAAGGTTGCCCTCGAGAGGGAGAATTTCTATGGAGCAGTTCATTCTGGAAATGGACGAAGGGAGATATATAACAATGGCAAAACAACAAAAAATCCGTATTCGCTTGAAAGCATATGATCACAAAGCATTGGATCAAAGTGCTCAACGTATTGTAGACGTTGCAAAACGCAATGGCGCATTGGTTTCTGGACCAATTCCATTGCCTACAGAAAAAAACATTTTCACGATTCTTCGTTCTCCGCATGTTAACAAAGATTCTCGTGAACAATTCGAAATGCGTACACATAAACGCTTAGTAGAAATTATTGAACCAAATTCGAAAACAGTAGATGCAATCACTCGCCTTGATTTGCCAGCTGGTGTATCTATTGAAATAAAATTATAAGAAATAAGGAGGTGCGATTATGTCTAAAGCTATTTTGGGTAAAAAGTTAGGAATGACTCAAGTCTTCACTACTGAAGGCAAACTAGTTCCTGTCACTGTAGTGGAAACTACACCTAGCGTAGTAGTGCAAGTAAAAACTGTTGAATCCGACGGTTACAATGCAGTACAGCTTGGATACGGTTCCATTAAAGAAAAACATTTAACTAAACCTGTAAAAGGCCAGTTCGATAAAGCCGGCGTTGCGCCAGTTAAATATCTTCGTGAACTTCGCCTTGCTGAAGCAACTGATTACACAGTGGGCCAAACTCTGGCAGCTGATATCTTCGCAGAAGGTGAGCTAGTAGATGTTGTGGGTACAGGTAAAGGTAAAGGTTTCGCTGGTACAATTAAGCGTCATAACTTTAGCCGTGGTCCTGAAACTCATGGTTCCAAATCTCATCGTGAACCAGGTTCCATCGGTCCAATGATCTCCGGTGGCGGCGGTAAAGTATTTAAAGGTAAAAAACTTCCTGGACAAATGGGTGGTGGCAGAGTTACTGTACAACGTCTATCTGTTGTAAAAGTTGATACTGAACGTAACCTTTTATTAATCAAAGGTGGCATCCCTGGTGCTAAAGGTAGCCTAGTGATGGTTCGCAACACAGTAAAACCTGTTAAATAACTAATTGTCGAAAGGAGGATACATAATGCCAACAGTAACTAAATACAACATGTCCGGCGCTAAAGTCGGCGAAATCCAGTTGAATGATGCAGTATTCGGTGTTGAAGTAAACGCTGCTGTTATGCATCAAGCCGTAGTTCGTCAATTGTCTAACGAACGACTTGGTACACATGCAACTAAAACTCGAGGAGAAGTACGCGGTGGCGGTAAAAAACCTTGGAGACAAAAAGGTACAGGCCGTGCTCGTGCTGGTTCTAGCCGTTCCCCAATTTGGGTAGGTGGTGGTATCACTTTTGGTCCACAACCACGTAGCTACTATAAAGCTATGCCTCGTAAAGCTAGACGCTTAGCAGTTAAATCTGCATTATCTGATAAAGTAAATAACAGCGAATTGTTCGTAATCGACGAATTGAAATTAGCTGCACCAAAAACTAAAGAAGTATTAAATATTCTTAATAACTTCCAAGTAGGTGACGCAAAAGTTCTTTTCATCACTGATGGTGATGTAAATGTGGAATTATCTGCTCGTAACATTCAAGGTGTGAAAGCTCTTCCATACACGAACATTAATATCTTCGATTTATTGCATCACGACAAACTCTTCATCGCTGAAGGTGCTATTGCAAAAATTGAGGAGGTGCTTGGATAATGAACAAATTTGATGTATTAATTCGTCCAATCATTACAGAAAAAACAACTTTGTTAATGCAAGAAAACAAATACACTTTCCAAGTTCCTTTGAATGCGAACAAAGTAGAAATCCGTAAAGCTGTTGAATCTATCTTCAACGTAAAAGTAGAAAAAGTAGCCACTATCCGTGTATTAGGAAAAACTAAACGCATGGGTCGCACAATGGGTAAACGTAGCGATTATAAAAAAGCTATCGTAACTCTAAAAGCTGGCGAAACTATTGAATTATTTGAAGGTGTATAAGAGTCTAGTAAGGAGGCCCAATAATGGCAATTAAATCATTTAAACCGTACTCCGCTGGTCGTCGGTTTATGACAGTGTCTGCCTTTACTGAAATTACAGCAAGCAAACCTGAAAAATCCTTGCTCGCAAAAGTAACTTCTAAAGGTGGTCGTAATAACACTGGTAAAATGACAGTACGTCATCAAGGTGGCGGTCATAAACGTCAATACCGTATTATTGACTTCAAACGTACTAAAGATAATATCCCAGCTCGCGTAGCTACAATCGAATACGATCCTAACCGTAGTGCTCGTATTGCATTGTTAAACTATGCAGATGGTGAAAAACGTTATATCATTGCTCCACATGGTCTTAAAGTGGGTGATGTAGTTTACTCCGGTCCTGAATCCGATATTAAACCAGGTAATGCATTACCATTGGCTAATATCCCATTGGGTACTCAAGTACACAACATCGAAATGAAAATCGGTAAAGGCGGACAAATCGTTCGTTCTGCTGGTACTTCCGCTCAATTAATGGCGAAAGAAGGCAACTATGCATTACTTCGTTTACCATCTGGTGAACTTCGTCGTGTACGCGTAGAATGCCGTGCTACAGTAGGTGTTGTATCTAACATTGACCATGAAAATATCACTATTGGTAAAGCTGGCCGTCAACGTTGGTTAGGCATTCGTCCTGGCAACCGCGGGGTTACAATGAACCCTTGTGACCATCCTCATGGTGGTGGTGAAGGTAAATCTCCAGTTGGTCGTAAACATCCTGTTACACCTTGGGGTAAACCAGCTCATGGCGTTAAAACTCGCGACAAGAAAAAAGCTTCTAGCAAGTTAATCGTTAAACGTCGTACAAAATAGGATATAGGAAGGAGATATAACAGTGTCCAGATCAATTAAAAAAGGCCCTTTTGTTGCAGAATCTCTTCTGAAAAAAATTGATGCCTTAAATGAAACTAATGATAAAAAAGTAGTAAAAACCTGGTCCCGTGCATCTACTATTTTCCCACAATTTGTAGGCCATACGATTGCTGTGCATGATGGTCGCAAACATGTACCTGTATTCATTACAGAAGATATGGTAGGTCATAAATTAGGTGAGTTCGCTCCTACACGTACTTATAAAGGTCATGGTAAGGACGAAAAATCTACAGGCAGAAAATAGGAGGATTTAACATGGAAGCAAAAGCAATCGCTAGACATATTCGTATTGCGCCTCGTAAAATCCGCATCGTTGCAGATTTAGTGCGCGGTAAAAACATCGGCGAAGCATTTGCCATCTTGAAGTTTACTCCGAAAGTTGGCGCCGATGTAGTAACTAAAGTTTTGACATCTGCTATTGCAAATGCAGAACACAATTTTGATATGAATGTAGATAATCTTTATGTGTCCGAGATCTTTGTTGATCAAGGCCCAACAATGAAACGCATTCATCCTCGTTCCCGTGGACAGGCTTTCAAAATTTTGAAACGTTCTAGCCACGTAACAGTAGTTGTTAAAGAAAGAGCTTAATCGAAGGAGGGAAACAGAGTGGGTCAAAAAGTAAATCCACATGGCTTGCGTGTTGGTATCGTAAAAGATTGGGACGCAAAATGGTATGCTGATAAAGATTTCGCATCTAACCTTCATGAAGACGTAAAAATTCGTACTTTCTTGAAGAAAACACTTTTCATTGCTGGTATTTCCCGCATTGAAATTGAGCGTACAAATAAACGTATTAAAGTAACTATCCACACAGCTAAACCAGGTATGGTTATCGGTAAAGGTGGACAAGGTATCGAAGATATCCGTAAAGAGTTAAAACGTTTTACAGATAAACAAATCGATGTAAACATTGCTGAAATTAAACAAGTAGACATGGAAGCTCAACTTGTTGCTGAAAGCATTGCTAGTCAATTGGAACGCCGTGTAAGCTTCCGTCGTGCAATGAAACAAGCAGTAGGTCGCACTATGCGTTTAGGCGCTAACGGTATCAAAGTAATGGTATCCGGTCGTCTTGGCGGTGCAGAGATCGCTCGTAGCGAATCTTACCGTGAAGGTTCCATTCCACTTCACACACTTCGTGCAAATATCGACTATGCAACAGCAGAAGCACATACAACATATGGTTGCATCGGTATTAAAGTATGGATCTACAAAGGTGAAGTTTTGCCAGAAGCTAAACAAACATCTAAAAAGGAAGAAGGTGACAACTAATGCTAATTCCAAAGCGCGTAAAACATCGTAAACAATTCCGCGGTCGTATGAAAGGCCGTGCAATGCGTGGTAACAAAGTTGCTCATGGTGATTTCGGTTTAGTAGCATTAGAGCCATCTTGGATCACAAACCGTCAAATCGAAGCAGCCCGTATTGCTATGACACGTTACATTAAACGTGGTGGTAAAGTTTGGATTAAAATTTTCCCTGATAAACCAATCACTGCAAAACCAGCAGGCGTTCGTATGGGTTCCGGTAAAGGTTCTCCAGAAAAATGGGTAGCAGTAGTTCGCCCAGGACGTGTAATGTTTGAAATGAACGGCGTTCCAGAAGTAGTGGCTCGCGAAGCTATGCGTCTTGCAAGCCATAAACTTCCAATCAAAACGAAGTTCGTTGTTAAGGGTAAAGAATTGGGTGGTGACGTAAATGAAGGTTAATGACATTCGCAATTTGAGCGCTGCCGAGTTGAACACTAAAGTTTCCGAATTGAAAGAAGAGTTGTTTAACCTACGTTTTCAACTCGCTACTGGTCAATTAGAAAATCCAATGCGTATCCGTGAAGTTAAAAAAACTATCGCTCGTATCAAAACTGTACAACGAGAAGAAGAAATTAAAGGTAACGCATAATAACAAATTTTGTTTGGATTGAATAGGAGGCTTAAAGTCGTGGCAGAAGTAAGAAATGTACGAAAAGCACGTGTAGGTAAAGTTGTAAGCAACAAAATGGACAAAACAGTTGTTGTACAAATCGATCGTAAAGTACCTCACGAATTATATAGCAAGCCAATGGTAACAAGCAAACGTTTTAAAGCTCATGATGAAAATAACGAATGCTTAGTTGGCGATATCGTAAAAATCGTAGAAACTCGTCCATTATCTAAAGATAAACGTTGGAGAGTTGTAGAAATTATTGAAAGACAAAAATAATCAGTGATGTAAGGAGGAAAAGTCATGATCCAGCAACAAACAATTTTGAATGTTGCCGATAACACTGGTGCGAAACGCATTATGTGCATCCAAGTGATGGGCGGTTCTTACCGTAAATTTGGCAATATTGGTGACGTAATCGTTGCTTCTGTAAAAGATGCATCACCCGGTGGCGTTGTCAAGAAAGGCGACGTTGTAAAAGCCGTTATTGTTCGTTCTAAAAAAGGCATCCGTCGTCAAGATGGTTCCTATATCCGTTTCGATGAGAACGCTGCTGTAGTTATTAAAGACGACAAAAGCCCTCGCGGAACTCGTATTTTCGGACCTGTAGCAAGAGAACTTCGTGAAAAAGATTTCATGAAAATTATCTCCCTTGCTCCAGAAGTGTTATAAGAAGGAGGAGCTCAACATGTCCCAAAAACTACATGTTAAAAAAGGTGATACAGTTGTTGTTATCTCCGGCAAGGAAAAAGGTAAACAAGGCGAAATCATCGCTGTTGATATCAAAAAAGAAAGAGTAACTGTAAAAGGTCTTAACCTAGTTAAACGTCATACAAAACCTAGCCAAGCGAACCCTCAAGGTGGCATCATTGAAAAAGAAGGTACAATCCATGTATCCAATGTAATGGTGTTAGATCCTGAACAAAAAGTTCCAACTCGTACTAAAAAAGTTGAGGAAAATGGTTCTTTAGTTCGTGTAGCTGTTAAAAGTGGCGCTAAACTTTAATTGATAAGGAAAGGAGGTCTTTTACAAAATGTCTCGTTTACAAGAAAAATATACTTCTGAAATTAAGAAGGCTTTACAAGAGAAATTCCAATATGGCAACGTAATGGAAATTCCTAAATTAGAAAAAATCGTAATCAATATCGGCGTAGGCGATGCTGTTGGTAACTCCAAAGCATTGGACGCAGCTGTTAAAGATTTAGAAATTATCGCTGGTCAAAAACCAGTCGTAACTCGCGCGAAAAAATCCATTGCGAACTTTAAAGTTCGTGAAGGTATGCCTCTTGGCACAAAAGTAACTCTTCGTGGCGAACGCATGTATGAATTCCTCGATAAATTGATTAATGCGGCATTGCCTCGCGTGCGTGACTTCCGTGGTATCAGCGCTAAAGCGTTTGATGGTCGTGGTAACTATGCATTGGGCCTAAAAGAGCAATTAATCTTCCCTGAAATCGAATACGATCAAGTAGAACGAGTAACAGGTATGGATATTATCTTCGTAACAACAGCTAATACTGACGAAGAAGCTCGTGAATTATTGGCACAATTCGGCATGCCTTTTGAAAAATAATTAGGAGGAAACGATAGATGGCTAAAAAATCTATGATCGAACGTGAGAAAAAACGTGCACGTATCGTTGCAAAATATGCAGCAAAACGCGAAGCGTTAAAAGCAGCAGGCGATTATGAAGGTTTATCCAAATTACCTGCCAACGCATCCCCAACACGCTTGCACAACCGTTGCAACTTAACAGGTCGTCCTCATGGTTATATACGCAAATTCGGTATTAGCCGTATTGCGTTCCGTGAATTGGCGTACAAAGGACAAATCCCTGGCGTGAAAAAAGCTAGTTGGTAATAGGATAACGAGAGGAGGTTTTTAGAAGATGGTAATGACAGATCCGATTGCGGATATGCTGACTCGCATCCGTAATGCAAACTCTGCACTTCATGAAACAGTTGAAATCCCTGCTTCTAAAATGAAGGCTGCTGTTTTAGCTATCCTTAAAGACGAAGGTTTCGTTAAGGAAGTTGAAACAATTGAAAATGAAAAACATGCTACTTTAAAAGTAACATTGAAATATGGTTCTAATAATGAAAAAGTAATTACCGGTATTAAACGTATCTCTAAACCAGGTCTACGTGTATACGCGAAAAAGGAAGAACTTCCTCGCGTACTTGGTGGTTTAGGTATTGCAGTTATTTCTACATCTAAAGGCATTATGAGCGACAAACAAGCTCGTAAAGAAGGCTTAGGTGGCGAAGTAATCGCTTACGTTTGGTAATCATAGCAATAGGAGGTAGAAAGAATGTCACGTGTCGGTAGAATGCCTATCGAGATCCCAGCTGGCGTAACAGTATCTCAAAACGAGAATACGTTAACAGTTAAGGGTGCAAAAGGTGAATTAACTCGTACTTTCCATCCGGATATTAACATTGCTGTTGAAGAAAATGTAATCACAGTAACTCGTCCTAGCGATGGAAAAGAACACCGTTCTTTACACGGTTTAACTCGTGCTCTTGTTGCAAATATGGTAACAGGCGTACATGAAGGCTTTACTAAAACTTTAGAAATCAATGGCGTTGGTTACAGAGCGGCTAAGCAAGGTAACAAACTTGCTTTAACATTGGGCTTCTCCCATCCAGTAGAGATGGAAGCTCCTGCTGGTATTACAATCGATGTCCCAGCTCCTAATAAAATCGTTGTTTCTGGTGCTGACAAAGAAGTTGTTGGTGCAGTAGCAGCTGATATTCGTAAATGGAGAAAACCAGAACCTTACAAAGGTAAAGGTATCCGTTACGAAGGCGAAGTTGTTCGTCGTAAAGCAGGTAAAGCTGGCGCTAAAGGTAAGTAATAACAGTTTACATTAGAAAGGAGTGGACATCTTGGCAGGAACATCCAAACGCAAAATTGCTCGTGCAAAACGTCATTTACGTTTACGTCGTCACATTTCCGGTACGGCTGCACGTCCTCGCTTGAACGTATATCGTTCTTTAAGCAATATTTATGCTCAAGTCATTGATGACGTAGCTGGCAAAACATTAGTATCTGCTAGCTCTCAAGATAAAGAATTAAATCTTTCCTACGGCGGTAACGTAGCTGCTGCTAAAGCAGTTGGTGAAGCTGTTGCGAAAAAAGCAATTGCTGCAGGTATCGATACAGTAGTATTTGACCGCGGTGGTTACATTTATCATGGTCGTGTAGCAGCCCTTGCAGAAGGTGCTCGTGAAGCAGGCTTAAAATTCTAAGAAGGAGGAACTATAGACATGGCAAGAATTGATTACACAACTCTTGATCTTAAAGAAAGAGTAGTATTCATCAACCGCGTAGCCAAAGTTGTTAAAGGTGGTCGTCGTTTTTCCTTCAGCGCCCTTGTAGTTGTTGGTGACGGCAACGGTCATGTAGGTGTTGGCTTAGGTAAAGCTGCGGAAGTACCTGATGCAATCCGTAAAGGCATTGATGATGCTAAGAAAAACCTTATTCATGTTGTTATTAAAAATGGTACAATCCCTCATACAGTTACAGGAACATTCGGCGCAGGTCGTGTATTCTTGAAACCAGCTGCAGAAGGTACTGGAGTTATCGCTGGTGGCCCAGTGCGTGCCGTATTGGAATTAGTTGGTGTTCGTAACATCTTGACTAAATCCTTAGGATCTTCTAATCCTAACAACATGGTTCGCGCAACACTAGAAGGTTTAGCTCAATTAAAACGAGCTCAAGACGTGGCTGCACTTCGTGGCAAAACTCTTGAAGAAATTTACGGTTAATAAGGAGACCAATAATGGCACAAGTTAAAGTAACATTAACAAAAAGCTTAATCGGTCGTCCTGCAGATCAACGTGCGACTGTTAAAGCTCTTGGATTGAAAAAAACTAACTCCCAAGTAGTTAAAGAAGTGACACCTCAAATCGAAGGTATGCTTCATAAAGTTAGACATTTAGTAAAAGTAGAAGAAGTATAATAGATAAGGAGGTGCACGAATGAAACTTCATGAATTAGCTCCGGCTGCAGGTTCCAAAAAAACTCGTACTCGTGTAGGTCGTGGTCTTGGATCCGGTTTAGGTAAAACTTCCGGTCGTGGTCAAAAAGGTCAAAATTCTCGTAGTGGTGGCGGTGTGCGCACTGGCTTCGAAGGTGGCCAAATGCCTCTTTATCGTCGTTTACCAAAACGTGGTTTCAAAAATATCTTTGCACTTCAATATGCAGAAGTTAATGTATCTCAATTGAATCGTTTTGAAGACGGTGCAACTGTAGATCCAGTAGCTCTTATTGAAGCTGGTATTTTGAAAAACGTACGTGATGGTATCCGTATCCTTGGTAACGGAACTTTAGAACGTAAATTAACTGTTATCGCTAACGGATTTACAAAATCTGCAGTAGAAAAAATCGAAGCAGCAGGTGGAAAAGTAGAGGTGATCTAGGGTGCTAGATAGCCTCTTGAATATCACAAAAGTAACGGAATTACGCAACAAAGTAGTTTATACATTACTTATGTTCATTGTCTTTCGCTTAGGTATCCATATTCCGGTACCTGGCGTAGAGGCATCTGTTATTGAAAGCTTATTCACCAGTGGTAACTTATTTGGTTTACTAGATTTGTTCGCCGGTGGTGCGTTAAGTAAGTTCTCTATCTTTGCAATGAGTATTACTCCTTATATCAATGCATCAATCATTATGCAATTGTTAGGAGCGGTAGTACCAACATTTGAAGCATGGAGTAAAGATGGAGAAGAAGGGCGTAAAAAAATTGCTAAAGTAACACGTTATGGTACAGTAATTCTTGGCTTTATTCAAGCCTTTGGTATGACTTATGCATTACGTGCTAGCAACGCACTTATTGATAATAGCTTCATGTCTGTAATTCTAATCTCTATTATTTTGACAGCAGGAACATGTTTCTTGATGTGGGTAGGAGAACAAATTACAGCTCATGGCATAGGTAATGGTATTTCTCTCATTATCTTTGCTGGTATCGTGGCGCGATTCCCTGATGGGGTTCAAACCATTTACCAGTACCTACAAGTAGGTACAATTAATGTATTTCAAGCGATTCTATTTGCTATCATTGCGGTAGCTATGATCGTTCTTGTAATTGCTGTGACACAAGGCCAACGTCGAATTCCTATTCAATATGCTAAACGCGTAGTAGGACGAAAAATGTATGGTGGTCACTCAACATTCCTGCCGTTGAAAGTCAATCAAGCAGGGGTTATCCCAATTATCTTTGCGTCATCCATATTGATGTTCCCAGCCACATTGGCACAATTTGTACAAGTACCTTGGGTACAAACAGTTGCAAGTTATTTCCAATGGGGAACGCCGATACAAACTATTTTGTATGCTGTGTTGATTTTATTTTTTACATACTTCTATACAGCTATCTCAATCAATATTACGGATATGGCAGATAATATGAAAAAACACGGTGGTTTTATCCCAGGTATTCGCCCAGGAAAACCGACTGCTGACTATGTAGACCGAGTAATGACTCGAATTACATTAGTAGGTGCATTTTTCTTAGCTTTCGTTGCAATCTTACCAAATATGATTGGTGGATTGACAGGTATTCAAGGTGTGTACTTTGGTGGTACAGCACTACTTATCGTGGTGGGCGTAGCATTAGATACAATGCAACAAGTAGAATCTTTAGTATTAACACGCCAATATAAGGGCTTTGTGAAATAGGAGATTATGATATGTATATTTTATTAATGGGACCTCCAGGTGCTGGTAAAGGCACGCAGGCAGCTCGTCTGATTGAAAAATATGGTATCCCTCAAATTTCTACAGGTGACATGTTCCGTGCCGCTGTAAAAGAATCTACTCCATTAGGATTAGAAGCTAAGAAATATATGGATGCTGGACAATTAGTTCCAGATAGCGTTACCATTGGCATCGTTCGTGAACGCTTGTCCAAGGATGACTGTAAACAAGGTTTCATTTTAGATGGCTTCCCTCGAACAACAGCACAAGCTGTTTCTTTGGATGCGATTTTAAAAGAAATGAACATCGTTCTTGATGCTGTACTTAATTTAAGTGTTCCCTCTGAAGAGTTGGTTCGACGCATCAGTGAAAGAGCACGTCTTGAAAATCGTGATGATGACAAACCGGAAACAGTACAGAAACGTCTTGCTGTATACGAAGAGTCTACTAAACCATTGATCGATTACTATCGTAATAGTGGTCAATATGTAGAAATCAACGGCTTACAGGATGTGGACACAGTATTTGCAAATATCGTTACGGCTTTGGAGAAATAATCAATGATTATTTTTAAATCGCCCGAAGAAATTGAGCATATCCGAAAGGCATCTCAACTGACAGCAGCAACGTTAACCGAGCTTGCTAAACTAGTTAAGCCGGGTGTTTCAACGCTTGAGTTAGACCAATTTGCCGAAGAATATATTCGCAGTCATGGAGGAGTTCCAAGCTGCATTGGTTACTATGGGTATCCAGCAACTATCTGTGCTTCCATAAATCATGAAGTGGTACATGGGATTCCAAGTGCATCTCGTATACTAAAAGATGGCGATGTCATCAGCATTGATTTAGTATCATCTATTAATGGATATCATGGGGATTCTGCTATTACTGTTCCAGTAGGAGAAGTAAGTCCTAAAGTCTATGCATTACTAAAAGTTACAGAGGAATGTCTTTTCAAAGGGATTGAACAAGCTGTAGCGGGTAATCATGTAGGAGATATTTCCCATGCCGTACAATCTCATGCAGAACGTCATAGATATGGTGTTGTGCGAGATTTTGTAGGACATGGTTTAGGAAAAAGTATGCATGAAGATCCACAAGTTCCAAATTATGGTACTAAGGGCAAAGGTCCAGAACTTAGACCAGGAATGGTCATCTGTATTGAGCCAATGATTACTATGGGCACGCACAAAGTAAGAGTTCTTGAAGACAACTGGACTGCGGTCACAATGGACCGTAAGCCAGCTGCTCACTTTGAACATACCATTGCCATTACTGAAAATGGTACTGAAATACTTACTATGCGTGATACACCGAGGTTAATACAATAACCAGTAACCGGAGGATAAAAGATATGTCAAAAGAAGACGTTATTGAAGTGGAAGGTACGGTCGTTGAGGCACTACCAAATGCTATGTTCCAAGTTGAATTGGAAAATGGGCATGTGGTTTTGGCTCATGTGTCAGGTAAAATGCGTATGAATTTTATCCGTATCCTTCCTGGTGATAAAGTTACTATGGAACTGACACCATATGACTTAAGCCGTGGTCGCATCACCTATCGCTTTAAGTAAGCATAGGATCCACAAAGGAGGTACTTATGAAGGTTAAACCATCAGTTAAAAAGATATGCGAAAAATGTAAAATTATTAAACGTAAAGGCCGTGTAATGGTTATTTGCGAAAACCCAAAACATAAACAAAAACAAGGATAATTGATAGGAGGTGGATGAATAGATGGCACGTATAGCCGGTGTAGATTTACCACGTGACAAACGTGTGGAAATTGGTTTAACTTATATTTACGGTATCGGTCTTACTCTTTCTAAAGAAGTATTAGCAAAAACTGGTATCAACCCAGATACTCGCGTTCGTGATTTAAGTGAAGATGAAGTAGCTAAAATCCGTGAACTTCTTGATGCAGAGTATAAAGTAGAAGGTGATCTTCGTCGTGAAGAAGCACTTAACATTAAACGCTTAATTGAAATCAACTCCTATCGCGGTAAACGTCATCGTATGGGACTTCCATGTCGTGGTCAACGTACGAAGACAAATGCTCGTACTCGTAAGGGTCCTCGTAAAGCAATCGCAGGTAAGAAGAAATAATAAAGGAGGGATATTGTGGCTAAGAAAACAGTTAGATCCAAAAGAAAAGAAAAGAAACATATCGAATCTGGTGCAGCGCATATTCGCTCCACTTTTAACAACACTATCGTTACAGTAACAGACGTAAACGGTAATGCTCTTTCTTGGGCATCTGCTGGTGGTCTAGGTTTCCGTGGTTCCCGTAAATCCACTCCATTTGCAGCACAAATGGCAGCTGAACAAGCGGCAAAAGCAGCTATGGAACACGGTCTTCGCACTGTAGAAGTATTTGTTAAAGGTCCAGGATCTGGTCGTGAAGCAGCGATTCGTGCGTTGCAAGCAGCTGGTCTTGAAGTAACAAGCATTAAAGATGTGACTCCAATTCCTCATAACGGCTGTCGTCCTCCAAAACGTCGTCGCGTATAATCTGAGCTATATACTTAGAAAAGTGACAAGTTTTAGAGGAGGGTATACCTGATGAGCGAAGAAAAAAAACTTAGAATCGAGAAAGTAGTAATGACAGAAGATGGCCGCTACGGTAAATTCGTATGCGAGCCATTGGATCGTGGTTATGGTATTACTCTCGGTAATAGCTTGCGTCGCATTTTGCTTTCATCCTTAGATGGAGCAGCAATTACTTCCATCAAGATTGACGGAGTACTTCATGAGTTCTCTACGATTGAAGGTGTTCGTGAGGATGTATCCGATATTATTCTGAACCTTAAACAGTTGTGCATTCGTCTTGAAGATGAAGCACCTGTACCGATGGATGTACATATCGATGTTCGTAAAGATGGAGTATTAACAGCAGGTGACTTGATTCAATTCATGCCTCCTGAAGTCGAAGTCTTAAATCCAGAATTGGTAATTGCTACAATGGATGAAGCAGCTCATCTTGTAATGGATGTGCGTATCGAACGCGGTAAAGGATATGTACCATCTACTAAGAATAAACGTGAAGATGATATGATTGGTCAAATTCCAATTGACTCTATCTTCTCGCCAATTCTAAGAGCAAAATATGAAGTCAGCGATGTCCGCGTGGGCAACGAAATGGACTTTGATAAGCTTACTTTAGAAGTTTGGACAAATGGTTCTATTACAGCATCTGATGCAATTGCTAAATCTGCAGCAATCATGATTTCCTATCTAGGAAACTTTACTCGACTAGCTCATTCTCATGATATGATTAATGTAGGGGAAAGTGAAGCAGAATTAACAAGTGCAAATGGTCAAGAAGGTGGCGATATTGATGCTGAACCTAAGGGACCAACGACAATTCCTATTGAAGATCTTGAGTTGTCTGTTCGTGCTTTCAATTGTTTGAAACGTGCTAACATTCATACTATCGGTGACTTAACTGGTAAAACAGAAGACGAATTAGGAAAAATCCGCAATTTAGGGAAAAAATCTGTAGAAGAAATTCTAGAGAAATTACAATCTTACAATGAGAGTAATGATTCCTTAACATCTCAAAGCGAATAAGAGGAGAAAGACTAATGGCATACAGAAAATTAGGCCGCAACAGTTCCGCTCGTAAAGCGTTGTTCCGCGGTATGGTAACATCTCTCTTCGTACATGAACGCATTGAAACAACAGAAGCAAAAGCAAAAGAGCTTCGCAAATATGTTGATGAAATGATTACATTAGGCAAACGTGGCGACTTACATGCTCGTCGTCAAGTTCTTGCTTTTCTTATGAACGAAGATGCAGTAAAAAAATTATTTGATGAAATTGCTCCAAAATATGCTGAGCGCAACGGTGGTTACACTCGTGTAATCAAACTTGGCCTTCGTAAAGGCGATGCAGCTCCATTAGCTATTCTTGAGCTTGTATAATCAACAGCAATCTGGTTGTGATAGGATGAGTTTCACTCATTCTGTTGCAGCCTTTTTTGCTTTTCTATGGCATATAGAAGCTCTACCTAATAGAGAACCGTTTGTTGTCAGATAGCAGGATTCTTTGGGTTTTGTAACATATAGCATAGAGGCGAAATAAAATGAATTGAATACATGAAAATAGCGACTCTGTCCAGTGGGATGGAGTCGCTGTTTTGCTATTAATTAAATTGTGTTTCGTCCACTTCTAAGAATCCGAAGTATTCCATACGTCGAATCATTTCTTCGTAGAAAGCAAGGATCATAGTGTATTTGTTAGATTGTTGTAAGGCTAGAGGGCTAATGCTTTCTTCTGTCATAGCCTCGTAGATTTTGCACATTACATCATGTTTTGTCGTTGGCTTGCTGAGGAGTTTCATGAATTCTAAATCTTCTTCGTTGAAATCGGAGATAGGGTCATTGTAGCGATTGCCAGGGTAGATATAGGCATTCACCCCTTCTTGTGGCATAATCTCTACAAATGGAATATAGCGCTCAGGGATGTAGCTTTTCTTCTCTTCAAAAACATGATGTTTGAAAGGATGCTCTGTTTCCAGCACCGATAGGCTGATACCGCCTTGAATGATGTGTTCCACTAAGAATTGATAGAACAACGGCAAGCAAATATCAGGAAGGGTATGCTCTCCTGTATAGGTCACTAATGTGTTGTGTTTCAGATAGAAATGCGGGCCCTCTTGTTGGAACAAATCTACCAATGCTTTTGTTGCAGAGCTATCCATCCGTTTTGCCAAGTCTTCAAAGATGGGCTCTAAATGTTCCGATGGAATGCGAAGAGTGAATAGAAATTGCTCCAAGCTGTGTTGGAAGTCTGCATCTGTGACAGATGTTTCGGTAATGGGTTTTGGCGTAGCCCCTTTGTGGGTGAATAAGGATTTGCGGAATGCTGTGTTCAGCATGAAATCGATGTACTGTTCTCGTGCCAATGGGTCATGTGGAGCTAGCACTTGTAATTGCGTGCGCAATGTTTCGTCATACACAGTAGGGAATGATAAATTTAAATCGCAGTCGCAGAGGTAGGTGAATCCATGCTCTGCCATATGGTCCATGCATTGATGAAAGTACACTGGCGTGTTCACTGGCTCTAAATGATCATGGCCAACGTAGCAATCTTGTTTTTGCAATGTTTGACGTAAGGATTGCAAAAATGATGCCTGTTGGTTTTTACCGTATCGTATTCAAGCATGAGAGCGCCTAGCTTACTCGCCACCGTTTTACCGTGCCGCACTTTTTCGCGATGGTTCAAGGTGTCGATATCTTTATTGGCAAACTCTAAAAGAGCACGTACACTGTCCATCTTATGCCAGCCTGGATAGGTGTTATAGGACATGTACAAGATACCATTTTCCGCAAGGTGTTCTTTACAGAGGCAAAGGAAATTGTCTTTTGTTTCCTCGTCCACCCAAGAATAAAAACCATGAGCGATGATGTAATCGTAGGTGCCGAGGTGGTCGTGGCTTTCATTCACATCACCTTCTAATAAGTCAAGATTGGTGATGCCCAATTGGTCGATGTAGGTCTTGCCCACACTTACTTGGGTGGGGGCAATTTCAATGCCTGTGAAAGTCGCCTGCGGATAGAACAGGGCTTGGGAAATTAAATTACCGCCGTAGGAAGATCCGATTTCCAAAATGCGAGCGTTGCTAGCAGGGGCCGGTGAAAGGCCTAATAGACGAGCGTAACTTTCAAGGAAGGGAGCAGACGCATACGGAAAGGGCTGAGATAAATACCCTAAGTCAGCGTAGATTTCTTTGGCCTGCTCTTTAGTCATTCGTGTATTGTATCGCATAAAAACTCCTTTATTCTCTGGGATGTTATAGTAGTATTCATCAGTTGCTATGAGTAGTAGTTTGCATAGTTATATAGTTATAAGTATATCAGAAAAGATATAAATTACATACTAGTATCTATGGCGACTAGAGGCTCAAATTATTTTGGATAGAGACAGAGTGTTTTCTATTGTGACCTCAAGCTATATATGGATGTAAAATTGAAGAGATAGCAGTATAAGTAAATGAAAATAATTTTGAAATAACAGTTGGTTATATATGATATAACTAATAGAAATACGGGGGGGGGGAGGGTTATTTTTAATATTTTTTATTGCTTTACTTAATAAATTCTGTTATTATGAACGTAACATGAAATTACAGAAGGGTTTTACTAATAACTTAACTTCTAAGTCTTTTTAGTGTGGTACAAGTTGTTTAACTAGTAGAAAAGGGGAAATCTATTATGAATCAAATTTTCAAAGTTGTGTACAGTGCAGCAAAACAATGTTATGTGGTAACATCTGAATTTGCAAAATCAAATGGTAAAAAAGCAGCAGTCGTAGCAGCTGCGTTGGTATTAACAAGCGGTGTGGGTGCGGTGAATGCAGCTGATGTAGATAGTTTAGATACTCGATTAACTTCTTTAGAAACAACAGTTTCTAAAATTAATGCTAAGGTAACAGCTGGTACACCAGGTGCAGCTGCAAATAATGCGCAAATTGAAGAAAACAAAGCAAATATCGAAAAAAACAAAACTGAAATTGAGGCGCAGGCTACACGAGTTGATAAAGTAGTTGATGCAGTAAGTGAGATATCTACAGACGTTGAAGAAAATGGCAAGAAAATCGACACTAATGCTAGCGATATCCTTACGAATAAAGAGGCGATTGCTGCCAATACAACAAAAATTGGAGAAGCTATTGAGAGTGTAAATGCTAACAATGAGGCTATTACAACTCTTAAAGCGTCTGTAGAGAAAGATGAAGAAAAATTAAATGATGTTGATGAAGCAGTAAAAGCAAATCGCAGTGATATTGATACAAACACTACTAATATCGAAAAAAACAAAACTGAAATTGAAGCGCAGGCTACACGAGTTGATAAAGTAGTTGATGCAGTAAGTGAGATATCTACAGACGTTGAAGAAAATGGCAAGAAAATCGACACTAATGCTAGCGATATCCTTACGAATAAAGAGGCGATTGCTGCCAATACAACAAAAATTGGAGAAGCTATTGAGAGTGTAAATGCTAACAATGAGGCTATTACAACTCTTAAAGCGTCTGTAGAGAAAGATGAAGAAAAATTAGATGTAGTTGATAAAGCAGTAGAAGCAAATCGTAATGATATTGATGCAAATAGTGCTAATATTGAAACTAATAAGGCTGAAATTGCTAAAAATGCAGGAGCAATTAAAGCAGCAGATGATCGTATTACAAAAGTAAAAGAACTTACAGCTAAAGCAATTACAAATGCTATGGAAAAGTTAGGTGAGGAAGTTCTTAATCCATTAGCTACTGATGTAGCAAAAAATGAAGAGAATATCGAAGCTAATAAAAAAGAAATTGCTAAAAATGCAGAAGCAATTAAAGCAGCAGATGAGCGTATTACAAAAGTAAAAGAAAATACAACTAAAGCGCTTACTGATGCTATGACTGACTTAAGTGAAAATATTCTTGATCCAATGGGAAAAGCTGTAGAAAAAAATGAAAAAGACATTGCTGAGTTGAAAGAACAACACTCCGCTCATGAAACTTCTATTACAAACTTGGATAATCGCACAACTGCATTAGAAGCTGTAAAAGGTACTAAAGAAGGCCTTGAAATGCTTAAAAATGTAGAAGCTAAGGTAGATAAAAATACAGGCGATATTAAAACAGTAGCAACTGGCTTAGTTAAAACAGCAGAAAAAATCGATGAACTAACCGATAAAAACGCTGAGCAAGATAATGAAATTTCTGGCAATGCTGAAGCCATCGATGCTAATACTAAAGCTATTGATAAAAATACGAAAGCCGTTGATGAAGCTAATAAAAAATTAGTAGAACATGCAACAGTAATTAATGAAAATACAAAAGCTATTAATGACAATGTAGATAGTATTAATACAAATGCTGAAAGTATTGCTAAAAACACCGGCTACATTAAAGAAATAGTAGAAAAAATATAGAATTAGGTGAAGCTGTAAAAGAAAATAAAGAGAATATCAAAACAGTAGCAACTGGCTTAATTGAAACAGCAAAAGAAATCGATAGAATAGATGCTAAAGATGCTGAACAAGATGGTAAAATTAAGACAAATACTGAGAATATTAAAACAGTAGCAACTGGCCTACTTAAAACAGCAGGAGAAATTGATGCATTACATGAAAAAGATGCTACGTTAGAAGCAAAAAATAATGCCCAAGATGTTGAAATTAAAGCAGCTAAAGATGCAGCAAAAGTAGCAGATACAAAAGTAAATATGTTAACTGATGTACTTGTAGCAGCATCTGATGAGTTAGAAAAAAATATCAAAGACAATAAAAAAGATTTAGATGATAAAAATCTTGCGCAAGATGGTAAAATTGATAACAATACAAGCACAATTGCGACTAATAAACAGGTTCAAGATGCAGCAAACGAAAGATTTACTGAAAGCATTAACACGTTAAAGAATACTACAGTTCTTAAAAAAGATCATTCTGCAGATATCAAAGCTTTACAAGAAGTAGACAAAAACCATGAAGCTCGTTTAACGACTGTTGAAAATGATGTGAAAACTGTAGGTGCGAATGCAGCGGCGTTAGCAGCGTTGAAACCTCTACAATACAACCCTGGTCAAACTACTCAAGTAATGGCAGGTGTTGGTACATACCGTGGTAAAACTGCTGTAGCATTAGGTGCAGCTCATTATGCTAGCGAAAACTTAATGTACCATGCAGGTGTAAGCTTCGGTAACGGTAACGGCGCAATGGCTAATGCTGGCGTTACAATTGGATTCGGCAGCGGCGAAGGTGCAAAAATGAACTCCTCTAAAGTAGCTGAATTACAAAGCGCAGTAGATCGTTTAACAGCTGAAAACGAACAAGTAAAAGCAGCGTTGTACGATATCTACGCAAAATTACAAGCTAAATAAGAAATAACTTAGAGAATAGATCACTAGGATATCTCCTAGTGTATAGACACTAAGATTATGACAGGAATACATGTTAGGTATACTCTATTTTGGGGTATCCTAACATGTATTTTTATATGAATCAATATATGTTTTTATCTAAGTGTTCAATGACTAGACTAGAATAGTGACCCATGTAGTGACATACTAAGACTGCATTAGAGTTTCACAGGTGTGGTATAATTGTAATAGAATCTATATAACGTGTCCCTACTTAGGGATTAGGGACGATGAGGAGTCATATGAAATATATTAAGGAGCCTTTACAATTAGACAATCCTTTGGAGTTTTGGCTAAACTTTGAGGGGGAAGAACGGGTCTTTTGGGTGGACCGTCAAAGTGATCGTGTGGTGGTAGGCGCCAAACGATTGGCGGTGGTACAAGATGATATCGACAGGGAACAATATGCGTACGTATTTTATGGGGGCACCTTCTTCCCTACTGTAAAAGATAAAAAATGGAGTAATATGGGCTATGAAATGGTGGCTTTCACCCATTACTATATTGTAGAAAATGGGGAGTCCTTTTATCTGCATGCAGGGGAGGGCGTAGATATACAGCGCCATAAGATTGAGCGCGTAGACCACGCTTTCACAGAAACCAGTGATGATAAACAAGATTGGGATACCTTGATGGATGCCATTTTGACAAATATTCATGAAGGGCGCATGACGAAGGTGGTTTCTTCTCGTGAGGTAGAGTTTACCAGCCCTACAAGGTTTGATGTGGTGAGCATATTAGACCGTTTGGTGGAGAACAACCCGAATTGCTTTATTTTTGGCTATGAAAAAGAGGGGCGCACCTTTGTAGGGGCATCCCCTGAAATTCTCGTGCGCCATCGGGGCGATGAAATTTTAAGCTATGCTTTGGCAGGAACAGCACCAAAGTTTGGTCCTAAGGCGTGGACGAAAGAACGATTCCTAAATGACCATAAAAATCGGGTGGAGCACAATATTGTGCGAGATCGTATTGTGCATACGATGCGACAAGTGACGGAGGATGTGGCCGTAGGGGAAACGGGAATTATGGAGCTTTCACGGTTATATCATTTGCGGACCATTATCACCGCTAAGGATAGCACGAAGTCCCTTATCGAATGGGGCCAATTATTACACCCCACACCAGCCTTAGGAGGTGAGCCACGAGAACTAGCGATGGATTTACTGGCGAAGTATGAAGCCCATGAACGCGGCATGTATGCGGCGCCCTTTGGATTTATGAAAGACATGGGGGATGGCATTCTAGTGGTTGCCATTCGGTCGGCCCTTATCATGGGTAATCGACTCTATGCCTATGCAGGATGCGGTATTGTGAGCGAATCTAATAGCGATGAAGAGTACGAAGAAACCATCAACAAAATGGGTACTATATTGGATGCCTTGTAGGATGATACATCCACGTATAGATCCAATTAGGCATGCCATAGGGTAGGATGATGAATCCGTACCGATGTATTGAACAGATACAGGAAGTTAAACAGGAATGTTGAGCAATCAGCATTCCTTTTTTTGTTATGAACCCATGTCTATGTATGTCAGTTAATTATGAACGAGATAGGGGCGTCTAGGTGTTAGATAGATACCCAGTGCAACTCATATGGATACGTACAGAATCTAAAAACAATGGTATAATACATAGTAGATAGTCACTATTAGATATAGTACAATACCACAGGTTGGTATGGGAGATACGATATGAATGAATATATAGCAAGTTTGGTGGATGAGTTATACCAATTAGGGGTGCGCCATGCGGTGTTCAGTCCTGGTTCACGGTCCACTACATTAGCGATGCTCTTTCAAAGCCATGGAGGCTTTCACACATATATGAATATTGATGAACGGTCTGCTGGGTTTATGGCATTGGGCATTGCCAAAGCACAAGGCGAACCAGCCGTGTTAGTGTGCACATCGGGGTCTGCATTGACCCATTATGGCCCTGCTGTGGTGGAAGCCAAGCACAGTAGTGTGCCTATGATTATTTTGTCCGCCGACCGCCCGTACACCTTGCAACAGGTGGGGGCACCGCAGACGATTGATCAACAGAAATATTTTGGCACCGCCGTGAACTATTATGAGGAATTGTCTGTGCCTAGTGAAAGTCACTATTACACGTACCCTCGTCAAGTGGCACGCCGTGCCTATTTGAAAGCGAATGACCACAAATTGGGGCCGGTACACATCAATGTACCTTTGTTTGAGCCTTTGGTGCCCAATCGTGAGGAAGAGTATTTTAAACAGGGGCGCAGTGCGAAACTATTCCGACTTGTGAAACATCAGGAGATAGCATCCTTGGCATCGTTGCTGGAGGGAAAACGCGTGCTCATTTTGGGCGGTCCTACTGTGATGAATCCGAAAGCAGTTGTGGACTTCGCCGATCGGATTGGCGCTGTTGTCATCGGTGATCCTTTATCTAATTTACGCCAATACGAGGGCGTGATTAGCACCTACGATGCTTTCTTGGCTCATCATGAACGATGGGAAGAGTTGCGACCTGATGTGGTCATCCAATTGGGACAAATCCCTGTGTCAAAACGGATTCAGCAATGGATGGGGACCTTGACGGACATCGATTATATTACCGTCAGCCCTAATGCAGAGGTGGTGAACCCTAGTTTGACGACTACCATACATGTGATGGCGAGTGTAGAGGTATTTGTAACAGAAGTATATCGTGGCTTATTTGCTGTATTGGGTCTAGGTAGTAGAATAGGAGATACAGTGCAGGGATTATTAGATAAGAGTGACGCGGAAGGCGCTAGATCTTATAAATTTGGACTGGAACAGGACATCACAGATATCAATCATCGACATAGATTAGAGGAATCTAACACAGCATGTAGTTGCTATACCGTATCGGATATAGAGTATGTCAGAGTATGGCAAGGTATCGAATCCAACAGCCGTGAACAATTAGACAAAGTCCAAGAGGAACTGAATCTATTTGAAGGCCGTACCATTCACATGTTACAACAAATCATGCCTGATGAAGGCCAACTTCTGGTGGCGAATAGCATGTCTATTCGTGATATGGACTATTTCTGGGCCACTGGACGATCGCAAGCTATGGTGTATGGAAATCGTGGCACCAATGGTATCGATGGGACTGTGTCTACGGCGTTAGGGCTAAGTACGAATGGGAAACCTACGGTGATGCTGACGGGAGATTTAAGTTTCTTTCACGATTTGAACGGTTTAGCCATTGGAAAAACACATGGTATGAACTTGACCATCATTTTACATAACAATGATGGAGGCGGTATTTTCCAATATTTGCCACAAAAAGGAACGGACGATTTCGATTACCTATTCAATACACCACAGGGCATTGATTACAGTGGGTTAGCCACCATGTATGGCTTAGACTATGTGAAAGTTGCCACCAATGCAGAGTTAGAACGGGCGATGCAACAGTACATTGGTGCAGAGGGGATACATCTCATAGAAGTGCCTACGTCTAAAGAAGGTAGTCGTGAATTACACAAGGTCTATCGGGTACAATAATATGAGACCAATGATTCAAGATATACGAACCTTAGATATACAACGTATGCAGATCCACATGGGAGAATACTACTATGGGGTGACTGTAACGGGTACGGGGAAACCTTTAGTTTGTTTTCATGGATTTTCCGAATCCGGGTCTACCTGGGATGGCATTGAGGTACAAGGTTATCGACTGATACGTATCGATAGTATGGGTCATGGTAGATCGGCTCGACCTATGGAATTAAAACCTTATGAACTGCCTCAGATGCTCAGTGATTTGCATCGGGTTATCTATGCCGTAGCCGGTGAAAGATATGCTCTCATGGGGTATTCCATGGGGGCTAGGCTAGCTTTAGTATATGCGCTAGAGTATCCTCAGGAAGTGTCGCATCTAGTCTTGGAAAGTGGCTCTGTAGGGATAGAAGATAGAGTAGAACGACAAGACCGCTATGTAGCCGATCAAGGGCTGGCTGAACGGATTCGTGCACATGATATCACGTGGTTTAGCGAGACCTGGGCTCAGCTAGAGATTTTCAAGACACAACAAGGTTTGCCTACAAAGGTGCAACAGCAGATTAGAGGGCGGCGCTTGCTCAATAGCCCTCATGCATTGGCGTTTACCTTGGAAGGAAGCGGACAGGGTAGTATGCCTTATGTAGGCCATCGATTGCCGGAATTAACTATGCCCGTCTGTTATATTAGTGGTGAACTAGATGCAAAATATACAGCCATTGGGGCTAAATATTTTGGTGATGTACATCGCATTGTACCGCAGGTGGGTCATAATGTGCATGTGGAAGCACCAGAAGCGTATCGGCAGATACTGGAACGCTTTTTCTATACCTGTAGGTATTAGGGGATGCGTTGGTCATACAATGGCATTTACTATGTCATGCAGTCATAGATAGTCTATGTTATGAAGCTAACTAGGTATATACAGTTCTAGTGATATGATAGAAATGAGAGGTGTCCTATGATTACAAATATCACCCTATACCATGTGCAACTACCGATGAAGTTTACTTTCAAAACGGCAAAGGGTGAAGTCAGTGTCAGGGATACTCTCATTGTTCGTTTGGAAGATGAAGCGGGCTATGTAGGTTACGGCGAATGTGTGGCTTTCGTAGACCCTTTTTATACAAAAGAAACGCTGGCATCTTGTTGGGATACCTTATGTACGAGGTATTTACCAAACCTGTTGGGGCAAGAAACAACAACCACATTGCCACAACAATGGCTGATGGAAGGCATGCCTATGACTGTAGCATCCGTGGAAAATGCCTTGCTCCATTTACAATGCCATCGCTTAGGGGTCAATACAGTGGAATACGTGCTACAGCAATCCTTACTGCCGACCGTACCTACGGGCATTGTCATTGGGGACGTCCCTTTGGATACCTTGGTGGATGCTGTATCTGGTTATGTATCACAAGGGTGTCAGCGCATTAAATTGAAAGTATCCCCCAAGGATGGGTATGAACGAGTACAGCGAGTGCGTTCGGTCTATCCAGACCTTACGTTAGCGGTGGATGCGAATCAGAGTTACACCTATGAAGATAGGGATAAGGTACAGGCCTTACAGGGGTTTCATTTGGCCTGTATAGAAGAGCCCTTTCAGATACAAAGTTTAAAAATGTATCATCAATATAAGTCAACTCATGAATGGGGGATTATGACTCCTATATGTTTAGATGAATCGATTTTGGGATATGACGATTTGGTCTATGCCCATAGGCATGGCTTGTTGGATGTACTCAATGTAAAAGTGGGTCGTTTAGGTGGTCTTCGAGAAACGGCTAAGGTCATTCAGTATTGTCGAGACCATGGAATCCAGTACTGGATTGGATCCATGGTAGAATCGAGTATTTCTAAATGGATGCATGTACAATTAGCGGCTCTAGGCGATGCCTATATGCCGGGAGATTTGTCGGATTCGTTGCGCTATTTTGAGCGAGATTTGACTCGACCGCCTATTATTAGTACAATAAAAAACTGCAGTACAGAGAGACTTTCACAGTTTGTGGAGGTGCCTAATGGTGCTGGATTGGGTGTAGACGTTGATATAGAGGCGTTAGAGACGTATTGCATACATAAGAAATTATGGCACCTATAACGGATTTATATACTTGTATAGGTTGTGGATGTGGTATGATACAATATACAAGTAGTGTATGAAACTATATGATATATACAGATATGATGCATTTCAAGTAGAGGTGGAAAGTATCGTTCTTATACATAGGTAAGTAGGAGGTTTGTATGACAGAGTACATAGAATTATTAAAACGTGAGGTAAAACCGGCCTTTGGTTGTACGGAGCCAATCGCCTTGGCTTTTGCAGCGGCGAAAGCGGCAGAACTATTAGGAGTTCGACCAGATCACATTCATGGTCGGTTAAGCGGCAATATTATTAAGAATGCAAAAAGTGTGACCATTCCTAATTCAGAAGGTCGTACGGGCATTTATTATAGTCTTATTTTAGGCACCTTAGTAGGGACAGCGGCGAAAGAACTAGAAGTGCTAGAAGACCTTACTCATGAACAAGTGGTAGAAGCAGACCGTTTATTTGAAGCGGATTACTGTGATATTGAGCTAGCAGAAGGGGTAGAAAACTTATTCATCGAAGTCACTGCTGTGGCTGGTGAGCATACGTCTAAGGTCATTGTTCAAAATACACATACCACTATTTCTTACGCAGAAAAAGACGGAGAAGTGTTGATTGCCTTATCTGCAGAAGAAGTGGCTAAACACTCCATGGAATTGTGCTTTGACTCTTGCTATGAATTTGCTAGTACTGTAGATGCAAAAGAGTTGGAAGATATTTTAGGACCACAACTAGATTTGAATATGGCTATTGCCGAAGAAGGTATGAAAAACAATTATGGTTCCAATATTGGTAAATTGATTATTTCCAATTCTTCTTCCATTGCGGATAAAGCTCGTGCCTATGCAGCTGCTGGATCTGATGCACGCATGGACGGTTGTTCTATGCCTGTAATGATTAACTGCGGTAGTGGTAACCAAGGGATTACATTATCTGTGCCTATTATGATGTATGCTAAAGAATACGGTATCGATCGTGACCATACGTTGCGCTCTTTAGCCTTAGCCAATGTGTTAGCTCTATACATTAAACAATATATTGGTCGTTTGAGTGCTTACTGCGGTGTAGTGAGTGCTGCTTCTGCTACAGCTGCTGGTGTAGCATTCTTACTTAATGAATCCAAGGAAGTAGTTTGGGAAACATTATCAAATGCATTAGCAGGCACATCCGGTGTGGTTTGTGATGGAGCAAAAGCATCTTGTGCTATGAAAATTGGTATGTCCCTTGGTAATTCCTTATTAGCCTATACACAAGCAAAGACAGATAATAGCTTTAAAGCAGGCCAAGGTATTGTAAAAGAAGACATTGACCATACAGTGCAAACGGTAGCAACCATTGCCCGTGAAGGGATGAAGCAAACCGATGTTGTCATCCTAGAAACCATGTTAGAAAAGTAATCTATGCATTATTGGTATAGAGAATGAGAACAATTCTATATTGATTTTTCTGAAAGTATAGTGTATGATAGATACATAGATTGATTTCATAGTCACATACTCAGTTTGTGCTATGTATAGGTTGTAACAATAAAGGAGATTTAGCATGGCAATCATCGGTAAACAACTACCAGCTTTTGAATTAGATGCATTCCGTAAACCAGAAATTATTAAAGTGAGCAATAAAACTATCGAAGGTAAATGGAGCGTGTTTGTATTCTATCCAGCAGACTTCACATTTGTATGTCCAACAGAATTGGCAGACTTACAAGATCAATACGCAGAATTGAAAAATTTGGGCGTAGAAGTATTCTCTGTATCTGTTGACTCTGCGTTCGTTCACAAAGCATGGTCCGATGCATCTCCTACAATCAATAAAATCGAATACACTATGATATCCGATATTAAACATGAATTAGCTGACTTCTTCGAAACATTCTCTGAAGAGTCTGGCCAAGCGTATCGCGGTTCTTTCGTGGTAGACCCAGAAGGCATCGTTCGTGCCGCAGAAATCTGTGACATGGGTGTAGGTCGTTCTGCTGCTGAGCTAGTACGTAAAGTACAAGCTTGCCAATTTGTTGCAAAACATGGTGAAGTGTGTCCAGCAAAATGGACTCCTGGTGAAAAAACGTTGAACCCAGCAGATCTTGGCTTAGTTGGCAAAATCTAATGTAAATAAACAGCTCCTTTAGTAGTTTTGTGGTTGAAGGCTCCTCTCCCTCTCTCGAATCTTCAACAACACATGATGTACTAATTGAGTGTGTTGACTATATTTGTAAACTTTCCTAAGAACACATCTTAGATCCTTTACTTCCCATAAAGACGACAAAGCTATGCTTTGTCGTTTTTATCTTTCTCAAATTATATAGTTGTATTACTAAAAAGTATCCTTTATTCATTTAAATTATTAGATTTAGTTTAGAAATTTGTATATAATAAGGAGGTAAGGTTACAAATAGAATGCATATAGGAGAATGAGAATGTTAGAAGTTACATACGAACGATTGGCAGGGATTTTTAAAGCCCTTAGCGATGAAACAAGATTGCACATTGTAGACATGTTGTCTTGTAATGAATTATGTGCGTGTGATATTTTGGCTAGTTTTGAGTTATCTCAATCTACTCTTAGTTATCACATGAAAATTTTAATTGATGCAGGTATTGTGAATTCTGTGCGTAGCGGTTTGTGGACACGCTATTCCATTAATGAAGAAGCTTTTGATGAATTTGTTAAATTCTTGCCTGAATTATATAAAACAAAAGATGAGTGCATTTGTGCACAAATCAAATACTGCCGTATTGAGGATGCTCCACAAGCGGTGGCAGAATAATATGAAACGTTGGATTATGCATGTAGATATGGATGCTTTCTTTGCATCTGTAGAACAACATGATCGTCCAGAACTACAAGGTCACCCAGTTATCGTGGGTGGCCTTTCTTCACGTGGTGTGGTGGCTACGTGTAGTTATGAAGCACGGAAATTTGGGGTACGTTCTGCTATGCCTATTGGGAAGGCTAGAAAATTATGTCCAGATGGTATCTATCTATTGCCACGAATGGAACGATATCACGAAATTTCTGATCAAATTCATGATGTGTTGCATCGGTTTAGTCCCTATTTAGAGCCCATTTCTTTGGATGAGGCTTTTTTAGATATTTCAGGATTAGGAAAACTCTATGAGTCTCCTATGGCGGTGGGCCGTGCTGTGAAAGAACAAATTAAGGACTTAACGGGTTTGGTCGCATCTGTTGGAATTGGACCGAATAAGTTTTTAGCAAAACTAGCGTCGGATTTACGAAAGCCAGATGGTTTATATATTATTCCTCATGGGCAAGAAAGCGCTCATATTAAACATTTACCGGTACGCAGGTTGTGGGGCGTAGGGGCTCATATGGAACAAGCATTACAGCGAGGCGGCTTTCATCGGATTCAAGATATTGAACAGTTAGATTCGTATCATGAGTTAGAACCCTATTGCGGTCATCAAAGTGAACGTGTGTATTTGTTGTCTAAAGGCATTGATAATCGTCCTATTGAGTGGAATCGTGAGTTGCAATCCGTAGGCAATGAGCTGACCTATGAAAGGGACTTAATGGATCCAGAGGAAATCGACAATGAATGGCGATATTTTGCGCATCATGTAGCTAAGCGTTTGCGCCAGAAAGGACTTAAAGGTCATACGATAGCCATCAAAGTACGATTGCCAGACTTTACCACTAAAACAAGACAAAAACGATTATCCTATCAGACGGATAGAGAAGATGTATTGTATGAGACAGCCTGTGTATTATATAATAAACTTAATGTACAGGGGCCGTTCCGGTTATTGGGGATTACGGTCAGTGGCTTTCACCAAGAGGTGGAGCAAGAGTCGCTCTTTCAGAGTGAAGAAACAGAGCCAGATCGGTTAGCACAAGTACTAGATACTTTGGAAGAACGATTTGGAGAAGATATTGTTACCACAGGAGCTATGTGGAAACGAAAATTGAAGGATGACACGACATCGTCCTAGGAGGATAGTATGCAACAATATATATTGGACCAGGAACAGATTGAAAAGTTGTTACAAGGCTTGCAAACAGCGTATGGTCATTGCAAAGAAGTACAACAGCAATATGTGGCGAATTTAGAGGCGCACCATATGGAGTCCCCTGAAATGGCTATGGAAGTGGTAGAAGACTTAGAAAACTTTGCTCATATGTTGGCTCTATTGGGAAAACAATGGGAAGAATTACGTGGGCTCCAAAGTATGGTAACAGAGCACTATCTGTATGATATGATATCTTCCTTAGAAGAGACACCAACAGTAGAAGCTGTGGCGGATGAAGGTGTGGAAGGCTATGATGTAGGTGTGGCATTAGGCGTAGATTTTGTGATGGCTGAGCGTTGGCAAGGGGAAACCTTTGCAGAGAAGGTTGAACCGAAGGCGACATCGAGTTCTTTTATGAGTTTATTCAGCAATACCAGCGAAACGAAGCATATTAATGAGTATGACTATGATGACGATGGGGAGGATGACGACCCTAAAGACGATGAAGAGGATGCGGTCATTGAGTTAACGAAATATACTAACAAAAAATCTAACTTGTATGATATGTTTGAGATGGAGTCGTCAACAGAGACAAAAAAACAGCATAAAAAGCGTTGCAAACATTGCACAGAAGATTCTCCCATACCAGAAGAGCGAGACAAATGCTGCATTGTTAAACAAGAAAAAAGAAAAAGAAGGAAAAAAGCAAAGATAAGTCGAAACATAAAAAAGAAGCTCCCTCTGTAGACAAGTGGGCAAAAAAATTGTCTAAATGGGAACGCTATGCAGAAGAGCATGGCGATGCATGGACAGAAAAAGTCTTGCAAAAAGTAGCAAAAAAGGCAGAGAAAAAAGCGGAAAAGCGAGGCATGAAAGCGGTCTTCAAAAAGCATAAGTTAGACCGATTTGCGAAGCTGTCTAAGGAGGATTAAGGTATGGATGTGGTAAGTGTATTAGGCTTTGTATTGCTAGGCGTAGTTGTAGCCGCATTGGGAACCATCATTGGTGCAGGTGGTGGTATTATCTTTGTGCCTGTATTTTTATATTTCTTTCCAGAATGGACGCCAGCTATGGTGGTAGGTACATCCTTGTTTACGGTAACCTGTAATGCCATTTCTGGCACTATTGCCTATGTGAAACAGAAAAAAATTCTCTATAGTGCAGCTATTCTTTTTAGTATTGCTACTTTCCCTGGATCTATTGTTGGAGCTCATGTGGCGGAATATTTTGATGGTAATGGATTCCGATTCTGGTTTGGTTCTTTCTTGCTTATCATGTCTGGCTTTATTGGCTATAAAAATATGAGAAAAGGGGAACGTAAAGAAGAGTCCTTGCAATTAGAAGAGTTGACCTATAATAAAGTGGTAGGTGTCCTTGTTAGTGTAGTGGTAGGTTTCTTGTCCAGTTTGTTTGGCATTGGTGGTGGATTAATCCATGTACCAGCATTAATTTATATGATGGGATTCCCTACCCATATGGCAACAGCTACTAGTCATTTTATCTTGGCTACCTCCACATCTGTTGGTACGCTGACTCACTTTTTGAGTGGGCATATCCATTTTGAAGTGGCTATCCCTTGCGGTATTGGTGCCTTACTAGGTGGTCAATTAGGAGCCTATATTGCAAAACGCTTGCGTGCAAAAACAATTTTGATTGGGTTATCTATTGGGGTTGGTATCTTAGCCTTGCGTTTGATTTACACATCCCACGTATTATTCTAAAAAATAGAGAATAGATTAATTGGAGAGGATTCTATGGGAAAGGGAAAGAAACGAAAACAACACCAACCACAGCCACAACAGACGATTACTACAGCTCGTTTGACTACTATGATTAAATGGATGTTGTTTATTAATCATTTAGCCTTGTGCTGGTTCTTTAATGGTCGGGCTGATATGAGTTTACTAGCTGCTAATATGCTAGGTGGCTTAGCCCTTTGCGGGATTTACTGGATGCGTTTTAAGAAGGAAATGTTTACCGATGAAGATGTAGAGCGTGGCATGCGCTATGTATTGTCCTATATTCTGATGACGATGACAGCTTTCTTTTATACCTTGGCGATGTATCGATCTGGGGAGTTAACGGATACTATGTATCTGATTATTACAGGAGCTAGTTTCTTTGTGTGGTTTTGTTTGTATAGCGCTACACAAGGGTTTATCAAAAAAAGTGAATAATATATACTACAAGTTCTCATTACGTTATAGGTAATGGGAACTTTTTATATTTAAATATTTCGATAAACTATATGAAAAGCTATTGCATTTTATGATTTACTATGCTAAGATATACACATAACAAATAATAATTATTAATTGCTAATTAGAATAATTAGCAAAATAACTGAAGAAAAGGAGAAACAGGTATGAAAAACTTACAAGCAGTCAATCAATATATTGCAAACTTAGCAATTTGGAACATTAAACTTCACAATTTCCATTTTAATGTAGTAGGATCTCAATTTGTGCCAGCTCACAAATATTTAGAAGAAGTCTACGATGTAGCATTTGATTATTATGATGCAGTAGCTGAGCATGTAAAAATGCAAGGTGAAGAACCTGTAGTGCATGTGGCAAAATATTTAGAAATTGCTTCTTTGAAAGAAGAACCAGGCAACAAATTCTCCGTAGAACAAGTGTACAACTTCTTAGTAGGAGATTTCGAATTGTTGAACAAAGAAGCTCGTGCTATCCGCGAAGCAGCTGATGAAGAAGGTAACTTCGGATTAGTGGCTATCATGGAAGACCACATTGCTTACTATGAAAAACAATTGTGGTTCTTACGTGCTACTTTAGGCTAATTCCTCCTGACAGTAACATCGAACCAATCACATAACACTCCCTTATATGTGATAACATCCTGAATATGACAACACTTACAACTATACTATAAACTATACCAAAGGACCCCTGCTCAGGGGTTCTTTTAGTATATAAGGCATACCTTTGAAAGGTGATAAAACGATGTATTGTAAAATTTCATTGCCAGGTGATACAATACAAGTAATGTAAGAGAGGTTGAGAAAGGGGCATAGAGGATGAATCGATTTTTACGACGAGGACAATTACAAACTATAGAACCACAGAAGGATATATCTGTGGTAGAAGACATGGATACGCTGGTGAGTGAAGTGAGTTCGGATGAGTTCTTGGACATGGTGCAACAAGAGGGGACGTCAAAGGATTTGAACCGAGCTATGGATATGGTGGAGATTGAAGAGTCAGAAGAAAACCGTGCACCTTTGGACCCTTATGAAGCAATGACGATTCGTGATTATAGTCAATTGGATGTATTGCCAGAGCATGCTGATGAAGATTATGGTTTTTCTAGTGCAAACGAAACAGAACAGGATCAATTTTTCCATAACAACTACAATGATATTATGGAAGATGAGTTAGAGTATGATCAACAAGAGGCTGATAGTTCTTATGATTACAATTCTGGAGATAGTTTTGACTTCGACTTTGACGTTGACTTTGACTTGTTTGATGACTTTGATAATGACTAGTAAGGAATGAATGATGACGAAGCCCATACATACAAGGACATCAGTATGTCCTTATGATTGCCCAGATGCCTGTGGATTGATCTTGACTATTGAGGGAGACCAGTTACAACGGGTACAAGGTATGAAAGATCACAGCTTTACGAGAGGAACGCTGTGCCAGAAAATGCAACATTACGAACGAACAGTCCACCATAGGGAACGTCTAACAACGCCTTTGCGACGCATAGGTCCTAAGGGAAGCGGTCAATTTAAACCGATTACTTGGGACGAAGCACTAGAGGAAATTGCTCAGCAGTTTCAGCACTGTATCCATACATACGGTTCTGAAAGTATTATGCCCTATTCCTATGCAGGGACCATGGGAATCTTACAAAAGAGTGCAGGGGATCCACTCTTTGCCATACTTGGTGCGACCCGTCAAGATAAGGGGATTTGTTCCCCTGCCAAACGGTATGGTTGGGCTAGTCTTATGGGGAATACCCTAGGGAATCGTCCGCAAGATATACAATATAGTGATTGTGTGGTGCTGTGGAGCCTCAATGCAGTGGCTACGGATGTACATGTTCTACATGATGTGACCATAGCTCGCCAGCGAGGTGCCAAGCTTTGGGTGATTGACACGTACTATACGGAGACAGCGAAATTAGCAGATGAAGTCATTATCATACGACCAGGTACAGATGGAGCCTTTGCGTTGGGTGTGGCCTATGTGCTTGTGGAAGAAGGATTAGTACATGAGGAATTTATTCATCAGTATGTACAAGGCTATGAAGGATTCCGTGATACTGTTATTTCTCAATATCCACCATCGAAAGTTGCTCAAATCACGGGCGTACCAGAGGAACGGATTATCCAGTTTGCTCGTGCTTATGGACAGGCAATGGCGCCATTTATTCGCTTGGGCAGTGGACTATCTCGCTATGGAAATGGAGCGAATACGGTGCGATGTGTAGTGGCACTGCCTGCCTTGGTGGGGGCATACCTACATACAGGAGGTGGACTCTTGTCGAGTGCCTCGGGTAGTCAATTTGTTGGGGGCAAGCGTGTTAGCTGGGAGCGCTTTCAGGTAAAAGAAACACGGTTGAACCCTATGATTCATTTGGGACCGATGTTAACAGAGGCGGACAAGCCACCGATTAAGGCACTCTATGTATATTCCAGCAATCCTGCGGTGACCTCACCGGACCAAACAGTGGTGCGCAAAGGATTGGCACGAGAGGACCTGTTCACGGTGGTACACGAACGGTTTATGACGGATACGGCAAAGTATGCGGATATTGTACTGCCTGCAACGACGTCCGTAGAGCATAATGATATCTATAATTCCTATGGACATTACACCATTGGTTGTGGTTATCAAGCCATACCTCCTGTAGGTGAAAGTCGCTCTAACTGGGACACCATTTGTAGTATTGCCAGAGCTATGGGCATTGATGACCCTGTGTTTGCTATGTCAGAGTTGGAGATGATTGAAGATATTGTGCGACATGCTCCGATTTCAAGAGAAGTGCAAGATAGAATCTTGGCAGGGGATTTTGTGGAAATGGACCTATCCGGTACGTATAAGCTAGAGTACGGTACACCATCTAGTAAGATTGAATTATATAACCCCTTAGAGCGTGAGCCATATCCTGTATATCGTGAAGCTCATGGGGATACAGCGGAGTTCTTCCTCATCAATGGTGCTGATCCACGTATACTAGACTCGTCCTTTTGTGAGATACAAGAAGATACACCAAAGATGGTTGCTCGTATGCATCCTGGTGATGCCCAGCGCAAGGGCGTATGGCACAGTGAGTTTGTGCGCTTGTATAATGAGCGAGGTTCCTTGCGGATTGCCTTAGTCATTGATGATACGGTGCCAAAGGGGACTATTGTGAGTACTGGTGTCTGGTGGCAATCGCAGTCTCATGATACAGAGCATACAATGAATGTATTAATTGCCTCACGATCTACCGATTATGGTTGGGGTAGTACCTTTTATGATGTGAAAGTACATGTAGAGCCCTGCGACTAAAAATGAGTAATACTTGGTTATAGTTAATAGATGTAGTTCTCCTATCAATTATAGGTCGGGTGTATATGCATAATTGGCATAGAAAAAGCCATTTTCTATAAAGAAAATGGCTTTTTATTTTACTTATAATTAGATATAATAAAAAAATAAGCATAAGAAGTGTTTTTATACAGTGTATATTTGTTATTATGGGATGTATTTGAAAGGAGATATTATGTCAGATCATACTCAACTATCGGGGCGAGCCTATATTGCTATCGGCCTGATGCTGTTCGCTTTATTCTTTGGGGCAGGTAACTTAATCTTCCCTGCTACTTTAGGTCAACATGCAGGTACCAATGTGTGGTGGGCCATCTTAGGGTTTATCGTAACTGGTGTAGGTTTACCATTGTTAGGGGTTATGGCCATGGGATACTCCGGCAGCCGTAACGTACAAAGTTTGGCAAGTCGAGTGCATCCAGTGTTTGGGGTCCTATTTACATTGGCATTATACTTATCCATTGGCCCTGCGTTTGCCATCCCTCGTACGGGGACTGTATCCTATGAAATTGCAGTGAAACCATTCTTAGGTGGAGCTGCCTCAGATACAGCACTATCCTTGTTCCTTGTGGGGTTCTTCGTAGTCACATTGTGGCTCTCTATTAATCCGCAAAAATTGGTGAATCGCATTGGTAAAATCTTAACACCAGCCTTGCTACTGACCATCGTGGTATTGATTGTTAAATCTTTGATTACTCCATTAGGCAGCTATGGTACACCGACAGAGTCCTACGCTACTAGCGGTACGGCATTCCTACAAGGCTTCTTAGATGGATATAACACATTAGATGCCTTGGCATCCTTCGTATTTGGTATTTTGGTTATCGAATTTGTAACACTTTCAGGGGCACAAACACGTGATGAGATTACACGCGCCACTATGAAAGCTGGGTTAATCGCCGTAGGTTGTTTAGGTGTGGTGTACATCTTCATTGCTAGCTTAGGCGCTACCAGCGTAGAACAGTTAGGCATCTTAGATACAGGGGCGCCTGTATTGGCAGAATCTGCTCGTTTGTTATTCGGCGATTTAGGGGCCATGATCTTGGCAGTCATCGTATTGTTGGCGTGTTTGACGACGAGTATCGGACTTGTTACCTCTTGTGCACAGTATTTTAGCACACAATTTGGTGGCTTATCCTATAAAGCTTATGCAGTGCTATTCGTATTGATTTCTTTCGGTGTAGGCATGTTTGGATTGAAAACCATCATTACCGCAGCCATTCCTGTGTTGATGTTCCTCTATCCATTATCCATCGCATTGATTGTGTTGGCATTCTTACATCCGTTGTTCAACGGTCGCCAATGTGTATATGCTTGGACAGTAGGGGCAACCTTCATCACAGCCCTTGTATCTGGCTTAGAAACAGCGAGCATAGACTTAGGTAGCCTAGGACAATTCTTTGCTACACAAGTACCAATGCACGGCATCGGTATGGACTGGCTTGTATTCGGCGGCGTAGGATTTGTGATTGGATTGATCCATCGGGCGTTGGTGAAAGCGTAAGGTAGATATAGTATTAATAACTAAATATGGTCTGCATAGTTATAGTTAAATAGTATTTAGCATTTTTATAAGGTCTTCTTTTGATTAGGTTCGTAGAATCTATTGTCATAGAGAAGACCTTTTTGTATGTACTTTTAATGAATACAAAACATTAAAAATGTTGACGGGGGGGGGACATTTGCTATTATGAAGATATCATGAAGACATGATATATTTTTATAATGAATGTCAGAAAGGGAGATTTTATAATGAGAAAAAAACGACTTCGTTATATCATTTTATCTGCTATAGCTGGGAGCGTATTGTTAACACCTGCCATGGCACATAATTATGACTCTTACATTACGAATCCGAGAGAACCAGTTACGTATATTGTGGATGGTAAAGCAAATACTATGCAACTTGCTAAATTAAGTGAATCTGATCCTTATGAAGACTATGATGGTAAGCATGCATTTACATCTACTAATATTGAGGATCGGTTTGAATCTCGTGGAGCAGTGACACGATATACACGACCAAACTATAAAGATGCCGATGGAGCCATGAGTGTCAATCCAATGTCGGTACAATCGATAAACCATCCTAATGATAAAGTAACTTGGGGACCAGATGCGGGTGATTCTAATAAGGATGCTATATTTAATTATGTAGCACTACAAAATGGAACGACTGAGAACGTATACGTTGTTAATCATCCTATGGGTGGAAGTGGAAATGCTAGACTGAATGTTTTAGAAATGTTCAGTGGTGATAATTTGAATGAAATTGCAGCTGTAAATGGTGCTAGAAATGCAATACAAAACCGTGTCATTCTACGAAATGTAGGGCGGTTACGAGATGTCATAGGCGCTGAACTATCTAAAAATGAAGGTGGTAGTGCTATTGATAATGATGTATTTGTAGCTGGTGGACGCGATATTGATATTATTTATGGAGCTAAAGCAGAAAATGGATTTGCTCCAACAGGCTCTTTAAAAAATAATTTAGTGACATTAGGTGCCGGTAAAGTAGTCGCAGCATTTGGTGCATACGCAACTAATAATAATGAAGAAGATTCTTTTTTTCAAGGGAAAGTAGCACCTTTTAATAATAGAGAAGTTATAGGAAACGTTGTTCAATTAGGCACCAATCCAGATGATAAATTTCAAACAGAAGGTCGATCTCCGGCGACCATAGGACAAATGGTAGGGGGATTTTCTTGGACAAATAAAGCTAATAAAAATACTGTGATTATCGGTGAAGGAACTATCGATGGTCTTGGTATGTTCAAAGTAAAAAATGAACAGTCTAAGCACAGTGTTAAGGGTGTAGATGCGAATGGTATTTATACAGATGAGGTATCTTATGATGTGGGAGATAAATCTGGATATAAATATTTCCGTCAATCAGGTAATTACTATATTATCGGTGGTATGAGTGATGTGGAAGCCACAGGTAATACGGTAGATATTAATAAAGCAGAACCATTTGCTAATAAACAAGTTGGTATTTGGGGTGGCCATTATATCCTAGGTGGTTCTACTGGTGATATCAAATCTGGTAATACCTTGAATGTAAATAAAGTAAAAGGAATTACGTTATCTCATTTAGCAAACTTTGAAAACTATAACTTTGATTTACCTGAAAATGCTGTGAATGGAGATACTATCCTTACAGTAACCGATCCACATGGCACAGATGTATCTAATACAAAAATTAATGTAGGTGTATCTGGGGCAGCTCCAGTATTACATAATGGAGATAGCATTAACCTTATCTATAACAGAAATGGTGTGAATACAACAGGTGTTCAATATGGCAAGTTACAACAAGGCGTATCTTTAAGCTATGATATCACTGCTAAAGCAGGAGATGATAAAAAATCTGTTGTTGCTGTAGTAGGTAAAAATACAAGTGGTCGTCCAGCGACAACTAGCATAGATGAGGTTACAACTAATAGTTTGTCATCCTATACTAGTTACTTAGTAAATACTGCTAATAGTACCTCTCAACCAATTAGATTAAATGCGGCCACTGCGTATAGAGATGCTAATGGAAAAATGGTATTTACAACTGAAGATATCGCAAGTCGCATCCAATCTCGTGGGGAAGAAACGAAGTATGAACGTCCTGAAAATGGGGCTGGTAGTATTAGTGTGAACCCAATACATGAATTTGACACAGATGGTCCTAAAACAAGAGTTGAAAGTTGGGGCCCTGAATTTGTAAATGCACGTGGCGGTAATAGTGCTAAGAACAACTATTTAGCCTTACAGGGTGGTGCTAGTAATTATCTCAACTCTGAAGATGTGTTCCATGGTACTAGTGCAGAAGTGTTTACTGCTAATGTTGATGGATCTGGGCACGCAATTGGCAATGTACTAGAAATGTTTGACTCAGCCTATAATGAAGCCTCTGGTGCTGCCTTAGTCACTGGTAGTGGTAATGCGATAAAAAATCAAGTTGTTATACGCACGGAAGGTATGCTAACAGGAGATGTTGTCGGTGCAGCCTTAATAAAATCAGAAAATGACGACTCTAGTAACGAACCAACAGGCAATGCTATTGATAACGAAGTTTTGAGTGTTGGCGATCCTAAAGTGGATGCACTATATGGCGCTATGTCAATTAATAAAAATGCTAAAGGTATACTTAAAAATAATAAAGTTATACTTTTAGGTGGCAGTGCAATTATGGCAGCTGGAGCTAGAGCATCAGTTCTTGATGAAGATGAGACTATATTCCAGGGAAAACATTCTGAATTGCGATCAAAAGAAGTTGAAGGGAACCTAGTTCAATTAGGTGATAAATTAAACCCAAAACCACAATCAGAGGGAAAAGAAGATCCTACTGTAGGACAAATCGTTGGTGGATTCTCTGCTACTAATAAAGCTAATAAAAATAAAGTAATTATTAATGATGGTGCAATTAAAGGCATTGGGATATTCAAGGTTAAAAATGAACAATCTAACCATAATATTAATGGCGTAGATGCCAATGGTATTTATACAGATGAAATTACCGATGGTAATGATAATACGGTATATAAATATTACCGTCAACCAGGTAACTACTACATCATCGGCGGTATGAGTGACGTAGAAGCCACAGGTAATACTGTGGATATTAATAAAGCAGAACCATTTGCTAATAAACAAGTTGGTATTTGGGGCGGCCATTATATCCTAGACGGCTCTACTGGAGATATTAAATCTGGTAATACCTTGAATGTAAATAAAGTAAAAGGAATTACGTTATCTCATTTAGCAAACTTTGAAAACTATAACTTTGATTTACCTGAAAATACTGTGAATGGAGATAGTATCCTTACAGTAACCGATCCACATGGTACAGATGTATCTAACACCAAAATTAATGTAGGTGTATCTGGTGCAGCTCCAGTATTACATAATGGAGACAGTATTAATCTTATCTATAATAGCAATGGTGTGAATACAACAGGTGTTCAATATGGCAAGTTGCAACAAGGCGTATCCTTAAGCTATGATATCACTGCTAAAGCAGGGGATGATAAGAAATCTGTTGTTGCTGTAGTGAAAGCTGCTTCTGAGGAAACTCCGACTCCAGAAAAACCATCTACAGGTGATACAACAAAACCAGTAACGCCAAGCACGGGTGATACAACAAAACCAGTAACGCCAAGCACAGGTGATACAGTAAAACCAGTAGTACCAAGTACAGGTGATACAACAAAACCGGTAACACCAGTAGCACCAAGTACAGGTGATACAACAAAACCAGTAACGCCAGTAACACCAAGTACAGGTGATACAACAAAACCGGTAACACCAGTAGCACCAAGTACAGGTGATACAACAAAACCAGTAACACCAGTAGCACCAAGTACAGGCGATACAGCAAAACCCGTACCACCAGTAGTACCAAGCACAGGCGATACAACAAAACCAGTAACACCAAGTACAGGTAATGTTCCTGTAAAAGTATTGCCACAAACTAAATCTTTAGTGGAAACTAGAACAGCTGTTTCTGGCTTTATTAACAATGGACAAGATAGCATTACTAAAGCATTTGCAAATCATACTGGTGAAACTTCACCAATCATTGCTGGGATTAACCATGATCGCATGAAAATGGAAACAGGATCTTATGCAAATATTAAAGGATCCCATGTTGTTTTAGGTTTATCTAAACAGTCAGGAAGAACATATTGGGGACCATTCTTAGAAATGGGTTGGGCTCGTTATGATAGCCATTTGGATTCTGGTCTTCGTGCAGAAGGAAATGCAAAATACTACGGTGTTGGTATGTATGCAAAAACAACCCTTGACAATGGGGTATATGTAGAATCTAGTGTACGTGGTGGACGTACGAATTATACCTATGAAAGCAATGAGTTAGTAACAGCTTCTAGCAATGTTCATGCTTCTTATGATGCGCATAACAGCTACTATGGTGCACATTTAGGACTTGGAAAAGTAGTGTCTTATGGTAATCAATTAGAAGGCAATGTATATGCTAATGTATTCTATAGCCATCAAGGAGAGGCAAATGCTACTCTTACAGGTAAAGGGCTAGGTGAAACATATGCGTTCGATAGTGTGAATAGTGTTCGTACACGCTTAGGATATAAAGTTTCTAAACATATGAGCAATCATAATACATGGTATTTAGGTGTTGCTTATGAACGTGAATTCTCTGGTGAGGCACGTGCAACTGTTAAGGGATTAAGTACATTAGCTCCTTCTTTAGGTGGTTCTAGCGGTCTTGTAGAAGCTGGCTTTACATATGGTAGCAATAGAGATGCTTTTAGTGCTACGCTTAATGTTGAAGGCTGGTTTGGTCAAAAACGTGGGGCAACTCTCGGAGGAAGCATTAATTGGAAATACTAATCACGTTACGTTGGTAATCTAATATAAGAATATTAGCACTAGTTATATATAGCTAGTGCTAGTTTTCGTTCCTATTTTAGCTGAATGATGTATAGTAAATGTATTACTAGTTACATATTAGAAGGCTGAGTCATTAAGTTCTTTAATTTATAGATGAATAGAGAAAAGAAAAAGCTACACGGTAGAATATATCTACGTGTAGCTTTTATGTATATAAGCTTATAGGCATTATTACTCCAAATCGTCGAAATCGAATGCAGCAGCTTTTGTATAGTTTGTAACTTTCGCCTCAAAGAAGTCAGTTTTTGTGCTGTTTAAGTTGGAGAAACTTTCAATCCAAGCCATAGGATTTTCCTTAATCTCTGGATATAACGGTTGCAAGCCGATAGAATCAGCACGTTGGTTTGCTAAGTATTTGATATAGCGCTCGATTAATGTGTTGTTGATGCCAAGGATTTTGTCATCTGTAATGTATTGACCCCAAGCGATTTCATTCTCTGTACCTTCGCGAAGCATTTGTGTTAACTCAGCTTCTAATTCAGGAGTGAATAGTTCAGGGCGTTCGATGCGAAGCTCACGGATAATATTTTGGAACAATACTAAGTGAGTCACTTCGTCACGGTTGATGTATTTAAAGATTGTGGAAGTTGCGGTCATTTTACCTTGGCGTGCCAATGTGTAGAAGAAGCTAAATCCAGAGTAGAAATAGATGCCTTCTAAAATATAGTTAGCCATGATAGTGCGGATTAAATTGTGCTCCGATGGCTCATCACTAAAACGTTGGTAAATGTCAGCGATGAAGCGGTTACGAGCCAATAAATGCTCATCCGTACGCCACTCATCATAAATGCGGTCACGAGTAATTGGATTCGTTACCGTATCTAAAATGTAAGAATAGGATTGAGCGTGAATTTCTTCTTGGAAGGCTTGGATATTCAATAAAGAAGCCACTTCGGATGCCGTAATATAACGGCTCAAGTTTGGCAAGTTCTCGCTTTGAATGGAGTCCAAAAAGTTTAAGAAGGAAATAATTTTGTCAAACGCACGGCGCTCGCTGTCCGTTAAATAAGGGAATTGCTTAATATCTTCGTTCAAAGAAATTTCTTCAGGAATCCAGAAATTGTTCAGCATCGTGCGATACAATGTATTCGCCCAATCGTACTTAATACGATTCCATTCCCGTAAATTCGTCGTATTACCGCCCACCATACTTTGCGTGCCACGGTCACCATGTTCATTAAAAATCAGTTTCTTTTCCATGAGATATCTCCTATGTGTCTAGGTGAAAGTCAACATAGGAGATGACATTCACTAATACAATTATATAATATACATTTTGCCCTCTTAGGGATTATTTTTATTATACTAAACAGGGATAAAAGTTTCAAATTTTTCTATCTAGTATATTGGCAGAAAATACGAATAAACATCATAATATTTATGTTATACTAAAAGTGTCACTATACCGATTCCGTGACAGGAAGGAGGTGTACCTTATGCTTGATTTAGTTATCCTGTTAATTGTTTCTATCATGGCAAATGTAATTAGTTATTTCATTTGCAAATGGCTAGATAGTAACAGTAAATAGTGGCTGGCCTATTGTTATTTTATCGGATAACAAGCAAAAAGCACAGGAGTACCAGTCCTGTGCTTTTTTGTGTACCCTACGCTAGAATACGTTTCCTGTTAATTTAGTACGCCTTTATTATAGCATGATAGTAGAGATATAGGAAGAGGAAAGTAGTCTTTGTTACTAGAATAGTAGCAGATAATAAAAAGTGGCAAAATGGATCGCAATAGCTTTCAGTAGAGTTAGTATCAGATACGCATATGATATAATAGAAGCAATGATATAAGAAAGAGATACATTGAATCGGGTGCGAGTAAAAAGAATATCTACATATAAAAATTTAGATGATGGCAGTTTTCTATAAAGGGATATATTATGCAATTAACACTGAAGCAACAAGAGAAAGCAGCAAAAGAGTTTACTAAGAAATGGGAAAATAAGGGTGATGAAAAGCAGGATACACAAAGGTTTTGGATGGAATTATTACAAACCGTGTATGGGGTGGAAAATCCTGCTGATATGATTTGCTTTGAAGAACGTGTGCAACTGGAGCATACTAGCTATATTGATGCTATGATTCCCGCAACACATACACTGATTGAACAAAAAAGTTTAGGGAAGGATTTACATGCGCCTATTCGTCAATCAGATGGTACTGAATTAACACCAGTAGAGCAAGCAAAACGGTACGCAGCTAACTTGTCGTATAGTAAACGAGCTAGATGGATTGTGAGTTGTAATTTCAAAGAGTTTCATGTATTAGATATGGAACGACCTAATGATTCAGTGGAAATTATAGAGTTGAAAAAATTAGGGACTGATTTTTATCGGCTTAACTTTTTAGTAGATGTGAAAAGTAGTCATATAGAACGAGAGATGGAAATCTCAAAAGGCGCTGGCGAATTAGTTGGTAGATTATATGA